>NZ_JBBCWZ010000063.1:0-17119 GCF_037145695.1 Acinetobacter sp. USHLN143 | reverse complement strand
GCTACCGCTCGAATAGAATAACCTTCCTCAAGCTTAGCTAAAATTTTACGTCTAAAATGTTCTGAATAACTCATTGCACCATTGTATTGGTTTTATAATGATTTGACTATATGCCGAGAACATGGCATGAGTTCTGCCACTTTTTACAAATGGAAGTCCAAATATGGCGGCATGGATCTTTCCATGATGACTCGACTTAAAGAGCTAGAGACAGAAAATGCCCGCCTAAAGCGCATGTATGCGGATGAACGTCTTAAAGCAGACATTCTTCAGGATGCACTGTCAAAAAAGTTATAAGGCCAACGCAACGCAAGTCACTTGCTCAACAAGCCGTTGAGCAATATAAGATATCAGTGAATAAGGCCTGTCTCATATTCCAAGTCAGTCAAACCTGTTATCGCTATATAGCTCAATTGAAGGAGCAGAATATGGTTATTGCAGATTGGCTGATTAAGCTCACCAATGAGAATAAGACTTGGGGATTTAAGCTTTGCTTTTTGTACCTGCGTAATGTCCAAGGCTACCCTTGGAATCACAAGCGTATTTATCGCATTTATAAGGAGCTTGAGCTTAACCTTCGGATTAAACCCAACAAACGCATTAAACGGATAAAGCCTGAAACTCTTGCAGTACCAGAAGCGCAGAATGAATCATGGTCAATGGACTTTATGCACGATCAACTCAGTGATGGCCGCAGTTACCGTGTGCACAACGTCATTGATGACTATAACCGTGAGTCATTAGATATCTTGATTGACTTCTCCTTACCCGCCGAACGAGTACTTCGAGGGTTGGATCAACTCATCGAATGGCGAGGTAAACCAAAACGAATCCGAAGTGACAATGGACCAGAGTACATCAGTGATTTAATGGAGGCATGGTGTAAGCAGCATGAAATTGAGCATGTATTTACCCAGCCTGGCAATCCACAACAAAATGCGTATGTAGAACGCTTCAATCGGACAGTACGTTATGAATGTTTAAATCAATATTTATTTCGAGAACTTGAAGATGTTCAAGACTATACAACAGCATGGCAACACTTTTATAATCATCAACGACCTCATATGTCAGTTGATGGTAAACCACCTAAATTTAAACAATGATAAAGGCTTCGGTTTTTCTACTCATTAACTCAATTAAAAATGGGGGTATTACCATAAGGATCTGGTTTTAGATTATTCATATAAGTCATTACATCTTTTGCTTGATCCGAAGTAATCAAGTCACCAAGATCTTTTAAGCCTTTTTTCATTTCTGCTTCCGTGACTGGCTTGCGGTTGAGAGCCTCTTGTCTTGATTTTTCCATTTGGCGTTTATTTTCCCTTTCGCGCATCTGATTTTCATAGCCACGTTGAGCCTGAATCGTCTGAACTCGCTGTGCATCCTGCGTTTGTCGTTCCATCAAACGCTGTGTTTCCATATGCCCTCTGTTAATCACCTCTTGAGCATCATATGCAAAGACAGCTGTAACTGGAGATACTAGAATACATGCAAGCAAGATTTTATTTAAAGATTTCATATTCATTTTTTCTCATAATTTAGTTGTTAAACAACCCTTCATTATGTGTGAAAGGGTAGTACATATATTGACAGATATACGTACTATTCAATAAAGAAATTGGTACTCAGCTAGACTTTTTTCAGTTTAATGACGCGATAGGTAGCTTATCAAAATTTAAACCAAGTGAAACACAGCATTCACTTATAGATTACCGCCTACTCTCCTAATAAAGGAGTTAAATATTTGACGTTTAAGTGGTTTATAAAGAGGCGGTTCATTTGAACCGCCTCAGATATTTAATAAATGTTATTGAACCGCTGATCCTCCCAATAACACGGCACTACAATTAAATTGTTTTCATGCAACCGTGACCATAATCGGACACCTAAATCCCGCTGTATATTCTGAAGTGTGAAATTGGAAATTAGCAGCGTGGACTTCATGTTGTCGTAACGGCTATATAAGACCTTATGCACCATTTCTAGGCGTTTCTCATGCCGGTCATGCAAGCCATATTCATCAATCACCAATAAATCAAAACCGGAGAAATGCTCGATAACTTCCTTTTCAGAGCGTGAAGCATCTGACCAGGTGTCCATCATTTTTTGAGCAATTTCTGCACTGGTATAGTAGCGTGCAGATTTTGTACTGTTATGTAGAATGTTGCGAATAATTGATGCACTCAGATGGGTTTTGCCTGTACCTGGTGTACCAATCATCAACATGTTCGGGTTGTGGTCAGAAATAATCTGCTGTGCAAAAGCCTGGCATAGCTTGATGGCATTGTCTTGTGCAGGACATGCAACTACATAATTCTTGAAGCCACGATCCAGGTAGCGTTTATTGAGCCCTGAGTTTTTGATTTTCTGTTGTAGCAATCGCTGTTGCAGTTCATCTGCATAGGCTGCATGTGAGTGATGGACGTTTTCTTTTGCACACAATTTACAGAGCCTGTGGCCGGCAATTTCCATCAGGGGCATATGATGGGTAGGGCAGAGTGTTTCTGTTGTTTCTACGTGAAACTGGAGCGTTTTAAGCATGGTATTCATGATCATTCTCCTAAATCCATTTTGAATTTTCTAAAAAACTCTCATTTTTTTCTTCAAAATTTGAAGATGAAGATGAAGATGAAGATGAAGATGAAGATGAAGATGAAGATGAAGATGAAGGGCATGGTTCAAGCATGACTTGAGTAATACTCGGGCTCTTCTCAGGAGCTGCTTGAGCATTTACTTTTCGTTGCTTAGCTGATGCTTGAGCATTACTTGCGGATTTTCCCCAACGTGCTTGAGCTGCATTTTTAGCTTTATCAGATTTCATTTGCTGATTTTGCAATGCCTGGCTTTTTAAACTGGTTAAAAAACTTGAATGAATTTGCTCAGATTCGATTTCAAACAATTCCAGGGCTATTAGCGTATTCAACAAAGTTTTAGCCTTGGTATGTTGCGATAATTTTGTGATGCTACATACCGTAGCTAGGTCGTGAGGAATAGCACCATTTTTCCAGAAATCCATCATTAACAGCAGTGCCGCACCAATTTGTTCTGCTGTCATTCGTGCAAATTTCGCCTGTAAGTCGCCGATATAGAGTGGCATCCAAATTGAAATATGTTTATGCATGTGTTCACCTTTTTTATAGGTATAGAGGGCTAAGGTCATCAATCAGATGACCTTGTATATTTATTTGATCAGGGAGCTAAGCTCATTAACCGGAGGCGAGCCTGTTGAGCCAAGTCATCGTAATGGGCTTGCCCTTCATCCAGCATTCGCTGTAGCCACAGTCTTAACGCCTGGTGATCATCGAAGCATTTGTTGATCTCCAACAAAAACGCCAGATTGTGCAGTTTGGGAATGTGTAGCTCATGGATTAATTCACGAGCCACCATATCTGCTTCAGGACTGACGACCACACCACCAAAGAAAGCTTTACTATTCATGTGCAAGCTCCTCTGTATTTAGTCGCTCCAACATGGCTTCAAATGCACTGCCATCACGACGGGTAACATTGGGGATGTAACGGCTATAGACCCGGAATAGCATTTCAGTCGTTGAATGTCCCAATTGACGTGCGATCCATTCCGGATTCTCTCCTGCCGACAGCCAGAGCGTTGCTGCTGTATGACGTGTTTGGTAGGCTCTTCTAGGCTTTAATCCTAGAAAGCGCAAGATCGGATGCCAGACACGTTTATTCACCAGACGATAATCGAGAGGTCCACCGTCACGATTACAGAATACAAACTCTGATTTACCATTATTTAAGCTTTTCTGTTGCAGAAAAGCTTGGTAAACCCGGTCATTCATCTGGATCGTGCGGTCAGAGCCATAAGTTTTGGTTCCACCAAGAACACCATTCACTAACGCTTCTCTGATATGGATTTCACGACGCTGTAAGTCGATATTTTTCCATTGCAGACCATCGATTTCACTGGTACGCATACCCGTAAAAAAGCGAATGGTGTAATAGGGGCGGAAGTCTTCACGCACCGTGGTAAGAATTTTATGCACCTCTTCCAGAGAAAAAGGTGTGACTTCAATCTTGCTTTCCTTCAGATTGTTAATATTTTTATAAGGCGACTCAAACTCGTATCGTTCAGCCGCATCATTGAGTATCATACGTAAAGGCGTCATGATTTGATTAATCCGCGATGCTTTCAGACTTGTTTGATCTTTTCCGTGTGTCACTTTGGCGAGGGAAGCACGGAAGTTCAGCAAGTCTGACTTCTTGATTTTCGAGAGAACCTGATTACCAAAAGCAGGAATCAAATAATTTTTAATAATAATTGAAACCTTTTGTTGATAAGAAGTTCTCCATTCAACTTGTTTTTGTTTAAACCACACTTCAGTAAACTCTTTAAAAAGAGGAACCTTAGTTTGTACAGCGATTTGCTGACTTCTTTTTTCCTTAAAATCATCGACACGTTTACTTTTTGGAAAGTACTTTTCGTATTCAAAAGTGCCCAGTGTGATTTCTGCCTCAAGCTGTTCGAGACGTTTTTTCAAAATGCGACGGTTATAGGCATTGTCTTCAAGATTGGTTGTTTCTCTGCAACGAATGCCCATGTAGCGAAAGTCGGCAATCAGTTTGCCACTTCGTTCCCGGATGGTAGCCATCAGTTAAACCTCCTAAGCCTTATTGCAAGGCATCCATGCTTAAACCAGTGAATTTAAGCATTTCAGTTTCAATACGTTCCCAAACAAAAAGAATTTTGCGGCCACCAAAAGGACGGATGTAGTGAACACCTTCAATGAAGACACTGTCTTTCAGCTGGTTGCGAATGGTACGAGCGTCGTACTGGATTTTTTCAGCCAGTTGCTGGGCTGTGAGATAGGTATATGACATAATTGTATTCCTAGCGTAATTCATCGGATGTAAGGAATTTTTCATCCTTAGACCTAAAATAACCTCAAATTTAATTAAATGCAATTAAATTTTCATTGTATTAGAGGAAAAATTAATGGTTATTTGTAAGCTACCAATATTGTTGGCTGAAAGAAAAATGCGTGTAGCTGACTTAATTCGTGGCACAGGCATTAATAAGACAACTTTGCATAAGCTTTATAATGGCGAATTGACTCGAATTGATTTGGAGACCATCGATCGAATTTGTGATTATTTGGATGTACAGGTAGGGGATTTATTTGTTTTTGAAAAAGACAATAAAGAACAATCTGTTAGTGAATAGTTTGGTCACAAATGGTCACATCAAAAAGTGAAATGGTCACAAATTATTGATCATTTGGTAAAAAATACCTTGTTTGGAAGAGAACAGGGTGATTTTTTGCCTTCAAAAAAGCTCTGAAAGTGGTGATCGATTGAGGACATTTAAGGTCAATTGAGACCATTTTTATTGTCGTGGGCACGCCATGGTCACATCTTGGTCACAAAATACAAATTACATTAAGAATATTTTTTATTGAATCGAATAACAAAAGAAGGGGAATTTTCAAAAAATATAATAAAATCAACAATAAAAAAGCCCCCATCTTTCGATGAGGGCTTTTTGAATCTGGAGCGGGAAAGGAGACTCGAACTCCCGACCCCAACCTTGGCAAGGTTATGCTCTACCAACTGAGCTATTCCCGCGGAGTCTATAAAGTTTTTTAAATGAAAAAACTAAATGAAAAAATTTTGAGCGGGAAAGGAGACTCGAACTCCCGACCCCAACCTTGGCAAGGTTATGCTCTACCAACTGAGCTATTCCCGCATGCCGTGTATAATACAGCATGCAAAAATGTGGTCAACACCTTTGTTAAAAATCTTGCATCAATTGCATAAAATAAAAGCAAAATGCTGTAGATTAGACAATAAATAACCAATATTCATATAGAAATCGATGAAATTTCACCACAATCAACGGATTGCACCTGAACAGATTACCGAAATACTCGGCAGAACAAGGTATACTGGGATTATATTTTTGAAGATTGGAGTCAGGCCATGAGCTTAGAACAACAACTGAAAGATCGTTTGGCGCAATTATCCCCAACCCATTTGGAAGTGGTGAATGAGTCTTCGGGTCATGGTGGTTATTTCCCGGGAAAAGAATCGCATTTTAAAACCGTGATTGTGAGTCAGGCATTTGCCGGTTTGCGCCCCGTCCAGCGTCATCAGAAAGTTTATGCTGCTGCGGGTGATCTGCTGTCAAAAGACAAGATTCATGCGCTGGCCATTCATGCATTTTTGCCTGAAGAATGGGCAGGTCAGGATACGACCAGTCCTGCTTGTGCACACGCACCTAAAAACTAAGAGGAAATGATGGAAACCCAACTTTTAGTCAAGATTATCCATATGTCGGTAGCAGGACTGGCGATTGTCGCCATTCTTGCCCGTGCCTTGACCTTGTTTGTCGGCACACAGGGAAATATGCCTAATCCGTTAGCACGTACAGCGCTAGTCGCTTTACAGCATTTAGCTATCACGGTGATTGCACTGACCGGTATAGTATCGCTCGTCCTGAAAGACTTTGATGTACAGCCTTGGTTCTATGCCAAAGTCATTTTATTTTTGGTGCTGGTGTCCTCGCTAGGCAAAGCCTATAAAAAAGATGATTCGATCTTGCTGTCGCAGCGTCGGGCTGGCTTAGTTATTGCTGTAGTTTCATTGGTGTCTATTCTGGCTTTGGTGATGATCAAGCCGAATTTTGGCTAAAAGCAGGCTGGCTGTGATGATCAGCACAGCCAGTCCATGCAAATAATTAGAAAATACAAATGTTGTAAAAGTAATTAAAAATGTGAGGAGGGGGACATGCGTACACGTGTGGTATTTAATCAAAAGGTTTTCGGGCATGGATCTTTTTACAAATAATTGTGTCAATCTAGAAGTAGTTCCTGTATGAGAGTAATAAAATTTCCTTCTGAATTGAAACTCTAACTTAGTGGTGAGAGAGTAAAAAAGTGTCATACTGGTTTACTCTCAATTCTTTGATTGATTTTATGTAGTAATCTCAAACTTAACAAACAATTAAGATTTATACTAAAGCAATTCCGAATAATCTAATAAAATTTATTGGAGTAATAAAATTTCATAGTGATATGAAGATTCTTGAGAATTCACAAGATGTAATATTTATAATTTTCAATTATATATTCATATATGGGAATAAAAATAATAATAGAGGAATAGTAAGTGTACAAAGAGCTGTTTGAGTACCAATAATATTGTTAATAGCTTGGTAGTCTCCTCCAATTTGCTTAATCATAATACTTGCACTTGTACTTCCAGGAGCTGCTGCGTATAGCATACAGATTAATATCAATTGACGGTCATACTCAAAGTAAAGCATGGTGTATACAACCATTAGAGGGAAAATGAGTAATTTGACAATAGAGCAGTTAATGACACCTAACATCATTCTTTTTTTGAGTTTTACAGATATTCCTGCCCCTATCGCCAGAAGACTCACTGCAAGTGATGCTTTACCTAAAATGTCCAAGCTATTATTGATAAAGTTTATTTGCAAAAGCTGAGGATGATCTATAGCAATATAATTTAAAACTCCACCTATTAGACAAGATATAACTAATGGATTTTTTATGACATTGACGATAGATGAACTGAAATTTGCTTTGTCTGAAGCATAAAGGCTCAATAAAAAAGTGCCTATTATTGTTGATGTGAAAATCATGCTTCCCGTAATAATTGCTACTGCTGGGATAGAAGATGGTCCCAAGTAGATCAGAGTAACACCGATAAATACATAGCTGTTATATCTGAATGAACCTTGAATAAAGGTGATCCAAAATAATTTATCTTTAAATAATGGCTTTAAGCACCATAGAATAAATATTAGTAATATCACTAATAAGTTTAAAACAATAATAAATGACTTATCTAAATCGCCAATATCGGCATGCATTAAGCTGTTTACTATGAGCGCTGGGAACATAATATAATAAACAATTTTATTTAACCCGTCCCAAAGTGCGCCATCTCTGAGCCAATAGTTAGCAATTAGATACCCAATAAACATAGACAGTATGATTGGAAATACTGAGTTAAAAATATTCATAAATATCCAAAAAAAAGAAGGTTATAGGTCAAAATCGCCTATAACCGGAGCAAAAACTGTAACTGTGAATATTTTTAATATTTAGCTATTAACAAGCAAACTCAGCATATTGAGTTCTTTGTCCACGGCTACGGAAAAGTAAACGATGTGCGGAAGATAGGTCATTAACCAGTGGAATGCCTGTAGGTAATGGCTTTCTACTGTGCATTGCTAATCGATTATTAAAGATAATGAAAGATCCAGTTTTGCTGACAGATTCAGCATAGTTACAGTCTAAAACATTGTTTCTAAGCTTATCAATGATGTGTTCAAGATTCTCATCTTCCATACGGAAGCGCTTTCCAACTTCTTTATCAATGCGGAAATCAAGGTTGTAACGAATGACTTTACCCGTTTCATCCTTTTCAATGATTGGTTTGATCTGCTGCAATTTAGTACCAACCACATTTTTCCCAGAGATAAAGATTCCCTTGGCATTAGAGATTTTTTCAAAATCTTCTTTATTTAAAGTGCTTAGTATTTCTTCACAAGAGAAAACTAAAGTAGGAGTGCTGGTCTTGTCACGGCATGTAGTTAAACTTAGTAAGTCAACTTCAACTGACTCATAGACATCATCGCAATGCGGTGAAATTACTTGTGCTCCGTGACTCCACTCACCAAATGACTTACCTTCAGCTTTTGGATAAACCAATTTGTGCTTTTCATGAGGATATGTGTAATCTTTGACTCCGAAAATATGGGTAGATAATGCTTCATGCACTAAATACGCTAATTTTTCATCATCAATTGAAAATAAGTTAGTTAAACAAACAGCCAAGTTAGGGCTATCAGTTAAAAAATCATTGAATTGATTAAATTGTTCTTCAGTAATTCCTTGTTTTAAAATATCAGCAATATCTAAAATGCTTTTTCGATCTATTTTAAGTTCTGAATTTTTATAATATTCATCAATTTTTTCACCAACCGCTGACAAATTTAAATTCAAAATCATTTAAAACCTCTTTATAAAAATTGAAAATTATTGTAATCAATACAGACAGATCTGTATATTTTTAGAAATTAGCATAGTTTTTTGTAAAAAGAAAATATTTTTTAAATAAATTATTAAATGCATTAAAAACATATACTTACATTTACTTTTTTATTGAAAATAAATTTATATATGTATTTCTTGATACACAGGTCAAACATGATAGTAAAACTATGCCATTTTTTTTGATTTATTTTTATTCAAAATATGAAAGGGTGTTTTTTTTGCTTTTTTTATTTAAGAGATTACTTTTAGTAAATAATTTCAGACGATAGTAAGAACTAAATTTTAATTCTTACTATATATTTTATATATTAAATATCATTCATTTTAGACCAAAATTTATTCCAGCTATCACAATATTCGAGAGCTTTAGCTTTGATTTTATCTGGCTGACTAAAGTGAGAGACTTGGTTTAATAAAATCCATAAATCATCTTCATGTTCATCGTCGGCTGCATTCAGATCTGCATCTATAGTAGTTCCATGAACATTATAATATCCATAATTCGTATCAATATTTAAATGACTAAGAGATTTCTTTAAAGGGGCAGAAAATTTAATTACTTGCATTTCAGCGATTGCTAATAGAAGAACTATATCGCAATAGCTTGTATAAGAATTTTCTAAAGTTGCTCTTAAAATTGATGATTCTTCAGAATGTTTATATGTCTTAATCATTTCTTCTGAAATATTAAGTTGCTCCAAGACATTTCTGTATAAACAAAAATGCGAGTTAAGTGGAGATATTTCATAGTTAGTATTTGCGACTAATCCAAATTCATCTGATATGTTAAATGATAATAAAAATCTTGCATACATTTTGACAGTTGGTTCAAATAACTGATCTAGCTCTTTTGCTGACCATTGTGCAGCTAATAGTGCATCTGTAAAAATCTCTACAATTGCGTTCTTATACTCTAAATGTATTTTTTGAATTTTTTCTAAGTCAAACTCACCATTATTTAATGAAGAAATAATGTTATGATTAAATAATTGATGATTGTTTATTTCATTCCTTATATTATTGATAGTCAATGAATTTTCTATCCAATTCTTTTCATCGACCGTATCCTTTAATAATTGTATAGTTGTGGCTCTTGCTGTAGCTTTTTCATTTAGCATAGAATTCATAGATTTTCCTAATTTTATGTACAGACTATTCTGTATTTATTTGTAATAATTATCCACTAATTTGAGGTAATCAATGTCAAAAAAAAGACAAGATATTTTATTTAAAGCTATTGAACTTTTTAATGAATTTGGTTACACCAATGTGGGAATCGATAAAATTATTTTTGAATCAAAAGTAGCGAAAATGACTTTTTATAAGTATTTTCCTAGTAAAGAAAATTTAATTCATGAGTCCTTGAGACTGCGTGATAGTCTTCTTAGAGAAAGTATTAATAATTATTTAAATCTTAATCAAGTTAATGATATTAATAAACTAAAGCTATTTTTTGACTGGCATGAAAACTGGTTCAATAGCCAAGATTTTTTTGGTTGTATGTTTATTAAAGTAGTGGATGAGCTTCCTCATGATGATGAAGCCTTCACTATTGCCATGAATCATAAGAATTGGGCAACAGAAAGAATTTTCTATATTCTCGAAGGAATGAATATAAAAAATCCTGAGTCTTTAGCTTTCCAAATTAGATTTATTTTAGATGGCGCTATTGTAAATGAAAATTTATTTAAAGATAAATTAGCGGTCAAAAATGCGTGGAAAGTAGTAGAAGAATTAGTGCTTAGTAGAGTTGAACAGTAATTCAAAACTTCTTTAAGTGATATAAAGCCAGCTCATTTTTTGAATTGGCTTTTCCATCCATCGTTATCTTAATATCAACATTAGTGGGTGAGCGTTTGATTTACTGCTTCCAATTTAGAAACTTACAGCTATACGAGTGTAACTATTACACATTTCCATAAGTACATCTACCTGTATCTGATCAATCTGGACACCATAAACTATCATTAAATAAATTTTGAAAAAACTGGACTCTAATAGTTCTGTTTTTTAAGCATTTGAATGTTTCTATCAGAACTTACTATTCAATTTTGGCAATTGGTTCGCAAGTGCAGGAAAGAAAGAAATATGTCAAAAGAGCGATTAGCATTGCTTTGTAATATGGATCGTAGTTAATTTGGACTAATTGAAAGAGGGGAAGGTGAACTTAACATTAGAAAAAATTTATGATTTAGCAAAAAAATTGAAAGTACTATCTATTCAATTATTACCATAATTATAGGTGAATTATATTTCAATAATTTGTAAAGTAGCTTAGTAACAATAATTTATATCTATAGAGGGGATTTTATGGAAAATCAATACACTAAAATTATGAAAGAAATGCTGGAATTACAGGATTCTATCAATAGTTTAATAAATAAGGATTGGAGAAATGCACATAATCCTTGGTATAGAGCGATATGGACTGAATGTGCAGAATTAATGGATCATATCGGTTGGAAATGGTGGAAAAAGCAAGAAATCGATGTTGAACAAGCTCAAATAGAGTTAATAGATATTTGGCACTTTGGTCTTAGTGATATTCTTCAAAGAAAAATAACAATTGATGAAATTTCAAAAGAGTTAGAAAAAGTTAGTTTGAAACCTTTGATAGAAATTCATCGTACACCTATCGAAAAAGATGAAATATTAAAAAAAGTTGAAGATTTCATGGCTTTTACAGTGACACATAAGAAGTTTGATATCAAAAGTTTTATGAATCTCTCACTTATGTTGTCTCTTGATATGGTTGAAATCTATAAACTATATGTTGCGAAAAATGTATTGAATAGCTTTAGACAGCATAATGGATACAAATCTGGAGAATATATAAAAATTTGGAATAATCGTGAAGATAATGAACATTTATATGAGATTTTGAATAAATATTATGAAGATAAGATTGATATTCAATTGTCTAGTTATCTATATACACAATTAGAACAACGATATAAGCAAATAGAAAAATAAGTAGAGTATTTATTAATGTTTCAAAGTGATGATCAGTGGAAATATTTTGTAGACACTGGGGTTTGGCCTAAAAGAAATCAATTTGCTCCTCAAGAGTGGATAACTAATTTTGACTCTGATGAGCAAAGGTTTGCTAGAAGACTATTAGAAAAATTCACTTATTTTTCAGAAGATATGGTCAGACAGTTGTTTAAAAGTAGTTTTATCTCTCTTTCAAAGTATGTTCTAAAAGATAAAAATGACACAAATTTGTCAGCAAGAGAATGGGAAGAATTCTTAAATAATCTATATATATTGAAAGTGACTGGGGAAAATCCAAGTGATGCTGATAGTGGATTTATTTTTACAAGGATGTCTAGAGATATTCTAGGGATACCTGAATCAAGATTACTTAACTCTAGTACTTTTATTCAAACGATACAATCAAATCCTAAAGCAAATTTCGTATTTGTAGATGACTTTGTAGGATCAGGAAGCCAATTCGTTACTTTATGGAAGGAACAGAAAATTGCTGAGGGCGTAACCTTCGATAGTTTATATAAGTCTTATTCTAATCATAGATTCTTTTATTGTCCGGCTATATGTACAAAACGAGGCTATGACTATATTAAGAGTAATTGCCCTGTAGAAGTAATACCTGCACATTTATATACGGATTTACATAATGCTTTAAACCCAGATTCTTATATTTGGCGAGATTTCTCTAAAGATGGACCAATTTTTATTCGAGATATGAGCGTTAAAGCCGGTATACCGGAATTAAATGGTGGAGTACATGAATTAGGCGATGGAAATAAAATCGTTAGTTGGCAAGGCTATCTCAGTTTAGGTTTAACTTTAGCGTTTAACCATGGTTGGCCGGATGCTACATTACCATTATTTTATCACAGTGAAAGAGATTGGAAGCCTCTTTTAAAGAAGGGCGAATTATGAATAACTATCTGATTAGATTAAAGCAAGCACAAAATTTATTAGGTCTTTACCGAGCAGAGTGGTTAAGTTCAAAATTATTTGATCATTTTAATGAACCAGGATATTTTTCAGAACTAAAAACAAATAGGCCGTGTGTTTTGATTGGTGGTAGAGGTACAGGTAAAACAACTGTACTTAAAGGGCTTTCTTACACAGGACAATTAGCTCTAAATAAATCCTCAGATGCCAATAGCCAAATTAAGGATTGGAAATCTATAGGTATTTATTACAGAGTGAACACTAATAGAGTAGCAACGTTTAGTGGAAATGATGTTTCTTTAGATAGATGGATAAGTTATTTCAGCCATTATATTAATTTATGTTTTTGTCAGGAATTGGTGAGGTTTGCTTTATGGTATGAAAAAATTACAGGTGAAAAAATTGAAATAACTGAGAGAAAATGGAGAAGTATTAAAACAGTATTGCAATTAGATGAGGTTATTGATTCTTTAGAGTATTTAGAAGAAGAGCTAGAAATTTCTTTATTGGAGTTTGAGTCTTCTATCAATCAAGTGGTTGACGATCCACCAAGTAAAATTACGATGCAAGGGTTGCCAATTGATATTCTGAGTGAGGCTTTGATTTCAGGTACAGTATTAGAAGGTAAGCAATTCTTTTTCTTAATTGATGAGTTTGAAAATTTTCAAGATTATCAACAACAAGTACTAAATACTCTCATTAAACATAACAATAGCTTTTATACATTTAAAATTGGTGTAAGAGAGTTAGGGTTTAGACAAAAGGCAACTTTAAATAAAAATGAACAGTTAACTTCACCAGCAGATTATGTACGAATTGATTTAACAGAAAAATTTCAAAATAGTACAGGTAATAAAGAAGCTAATAAGTTTAAGGAATTTGCTGAGGCTGTAGTTAATAGTCGTTTAAATGACTCAAGTTTTCTCGGGCAGAAAGAGGAAATAAAAATAACTGATCTTTTACCATCTTTATCACAGCTTGAGGAAGCTAACTTACTATTAAAAAATAGTCACTTAGAATGGTTGAAAGATTTAGAAAAACAAATCGATAAAAACCTTTATGAAAAAGCTAAAGAGATACAACCAGGTTATCTTTTTTTCATAAAATACTGGAGTGAAAAGGAAAAAGATAAAAGTTTTTCTGACTTGGTTGAAGATTGGATTTTAAATGGGAAAGATTCTTGGAATTCTAGACTGAATAATCATTTCTATGCATCTTTATTTTCTATTCGAGCACGTAAAGTGGGTATTAGAAAATATTATACAGGTTGGGATACTTATCTAAGTTTAGCTAATGGTAATATTCGTTACTTATTAGAGTTGGTACATGCTGCATTATTAGAGCATTTAAATGTATTAGAAGAAACTAATACAACTAGTCTTATTCCAATTCCTTATGATTTACAAACTAATGCTGCAATTCAAATTGGCCGAAAAAATTTATCTGAATTGGAGGGGCTTAGTGTTGAAGGGGCAAAACTCACAAAGTTGCTATTAAGCCTAGGACGTGTTTTTGGTGTATTAGCTGCTTCACCTTTAGGACATACACCTGAAGCTAATCAATTTCAATTGATGAGCGACTCAGATGTGGTAACTGAAGATACCGTAACCAATATCCTTACTCAAGCAGTGATGCATTTAGCGTTAACTAGGACTCCAGGCAGTAAGCTAACTGATATAACTGATATTAGGGATTATGATTACATGATTCATCCTATCTTTTCTCCATTTTTTGTATTCTCCTATAGAAAAAAACGTAAGATAACTTTGCAATCCAGTAGTCTTCTGAAATTAGTTCTCCAGCCTAAAGTGGGTATTAAAGAAGTACTTGAAAATTCTAATCGTAATGAAAGCTTAGATTTTCAACTGCCTGATCAACTTCAGCTGTTTGGAAATTATTATGAATAAATTAAAAAATATACCCATTTATACTGATACTTTTCAACAAGTAGGGGAATTTAAACCACTCGATCATAGTGTCTATGTATTTGGCTTAACAGACGAAGTTAGAAGTCAACATATTGCTGATTGGAGGAGTTCCACAGTCAATGTAAATTTCATTGAAATTTCAGAGAAAACAAACAGCTCTTTCATTATTAATAGTGATATTTCGAATGAGATTTTTTTGAGAAGCGATCAAAATCTTGCAAAATTGTGGAAAGATATACCAGAAAAATCGAATGTCTATATAGATATAACAGGTCTCTCTCATTCCACTTGGGCGGGATTATTAAAGTCTGCAATTGATAGCGGTCATAAAGTATTAGTTGTATATGTAGAACCAGGTTTATATAGTAGAAGTGATGCACCTCTTGAAGGACAGATTTATGATTTAAGTGAAAAAATTACTGAAATATCACCTTTGCCTGGATTTGCAGTACTTGCGCCTAAAAAAGCAGAAACTATGTTTGTTCCCTTGCTCGGTTTTGAAGGTACTCGATTAAAATATATTATTGAACAAATTCAGCCTGCTAATGAACATATAATTCCTATTATTGGGTTACCGGGATTTAAACCATGGTATGTGTTTGAAACTTTGAAAGGGAATAAAGCTTCCTTAGTTGAAACCCATGCGTGGCAATCAATTAGATATGCTCCTGGGGATTGCCCATTTAGCTGTTATTATTTATTAAATGATGTATATACTAAGTATCAAGATCAACATATTAAAATAGCACCTATAGGAACTAAACCTCATGCTCTAGCAGCCGTCATGTTTGCACTGAACCATCCTCAAATAGAGATAATCTATGATCATCCTGTTAGAAAGGCAGGGAGAACGGATGGATCTTCAAAGCTACATGTTTATCATGTTTCTAGTATTGTTAAGCCAAATCCGACTAGAACACAAGATTTCATAAGAAGTTTAAGAACCCGTAGGGTAAGTGGAACTTAATGATAGACCAACATTTTACTCCTCCTTTATTGGCAAACCTTTTAGTCAATTCTTTGCCACCTGTATTTGAACCTTCTTGTATTGCAGATTTTGCAGTTGGTGAAGGCAGCCTAATTTATGCTGCCTTAAAAAGGTGGCCTAGAGGAGTAAATGTTGTAGCAAATGACCTATGTCTAAATACTCTAAATTTATTACAGAACAATGATTGGAATAAATTTAATATTAATTTTTTAGATACTGAAGCTGTCACCAATTCAGAATTAAAAAAATTTGAACATAAAATTGATTTAATTTTATTAAATCCTCCTTTTAGTCAAAGAGGTATCAAACCAATATTATGGGAAGGTATGGATATAAAAATTAAATCAGGGCTAGCACTTAATTTTATTTATAAATCTCTTAATTTTCTTAAACCAGGTGGTTTCTTAGTTGCTGTTGTTCCTAATGGATGTTTGACAAGCCAAAGAGATGAAAAAGCATTAACATACTTAAAAGAAAATTATAAATTTAAAATTGTTACTCATAATAGAGAAGCTACTTTCGAGAAAGTAAGAGTAAAAACATCAATCATTATGATTGAAAATATAAAACCGACTTATTATCAGAAGAATATTCAATTATCTACTGATAGATTAAATCCAAGAGTATTTAGAGGAAAATTTCAGATGCATACCGTATCAAGTAAAATCCTCACTGATGGTTATCCATTAGTTCATACCTCTTCATTAAAAAACAATACGATTAATCTTTTAAATTGTTTTAAGGTCATTAATAAGAACTCTATAGTAAAGGGTCCTGCAATTTTATTTCCTAGAGTAGGTAATTTTAATCAGGAAAAAATTTGTATTCTATCTTCAGGACTTGAAATAGTAATTTCTGACTGTATTTTTGCCGTAAAATGTCAGAGTTTAGCTGAAGCAGAATGCTTAAAAGAAGCTATATATAAGTATTGGGATGATTTTAAAAAGAATTATTCAGGAACAGGAGCTCTCTATAGCTCCTTAGATAAAATGGAGTATTTTATAAACAGTTTATATCTAAGTAAGTATGCTCAATTGTAAGCATCCGCTGAACGCCATCGCCAAGTTTTAACGGGGTTCAGGTTTCCAGCGGTGAGGTAGTAATTCTTCTATTTGGGGCACTTTATGTGTTGGCAACCTTTTCAGCACATCACTTAAATAGGCATACGGATCCAAGCCATTCAGCTTTGCTGACTGGATTAAAGTCATGATATTGGCAGCTCGTTGACCA
>NZ_JBBCWZ010000062.1:0-17275 GCF_037145695.1 Acinetobacter sp. USHLN143 | reverse complement strand
CGATATGACAAGCTCAAAAGAAATTATCAAAGTTCTGTTGCTTTAGCCTGTATATTTTTATGGCTACCTTTATAGGGTTAATTATGAACAGTAAATGTCAACAGACCCTAAATTCATGATTAAAATTCAACATCTCCTTGCTTTCTCTCTCTCTGCTATTTTTGCTGCTCAAGTAAATGCTGAAACGGGAGCTGCACAAATTGAGTTTACAGGTAGCATTAAAATGCCGACTTGTATTGTTAAAGCATCAAATGATGCAATTAAGTTCGATGATATTGCGACTTCTAATTTTAGCAAAATAGGAACAGTGCTAGGTCTAAAGTCATTTAATTTGTCACTTTTGCAAACTGGTGCTGATCAAGCAAAAGCAGATGTCACTTGTCCATCCGTAGCTAAAACATTAAATGCCGATGGCAACTGGACTCCAAATGTTAAAATTACTAACTCAGCTAGTGAGTTGACAAAAGAAGGCTATTTAAAAAATAAAAATGATGCAAATGAACAAGAAGCTACAATTGCTGTAGTAATTCAAAATGCTGATGGTAAAAAATTAGACTTGAATCTTGATGAAGATAAAGAAATTGCGATTTCTTCAGAGTCAAATATTTTGAATTTTGAAGCAGGTTTAATTTCATTAACGGATAACGTAAAAGCTCAAGAAGTGCAAGCCAGCTTAACTTTTGAAATGCTTTATAAGTAATTTAGGTCTGGGAAAAGCATGCGCACGGTTCTTTTGGTTTTTGCTATTACTCTGTTTAATACATCGGTATGGGCTGGTATCTCTTTAACCGGTACGCGTGTAATTTATCCCGCTAATGAAGTCAGTGTAAACGTCTATATGAGTAATCAGACGGACAAACCTGCCTTGGCACAAGTATGGACGGACAATGGGGATCCAAAAGTTATCCCTGCAGCAAAAGATAATCCCTTCTTATTGACTCCACCAGTAAGTCGAGTAAATGCAAAAGCAAATCAAGTTGTCCGTCTCATGCTGAAGCAGAATATGAACATGGCACAAGACCGTGAAAGTTTATATTGGTTTAATTTACTTGATATCCCAGCATTATCTAAAGCGGATGCAGATAAAAACATTTTGCAATTTAGTGTGCGGAGTCGGTTAAAGCTGTTCTATAGACCAACGAATTTAAGTATGACACAAAAAGATGCGTTTAAGTCGGTCACATTTACACAGCAGCTTGGTCAAAAAAGTATCGAAATTAGCAATCCTTCACCTTATTACATCACCTTTGATCGTCTAAATTTCAAGCCTGTGACAGGTAAAGATATTGTCTATGGTGGTGATGTGATGGTTGCACCTTTCGCCTCGCAAAGCATTAGTATGAAACCATTTGATGTGCCTTTGCAGCAGGTCAGTTATGAAGTGATTAATGACCTTGGCGGCAATGAGGCATTTGAGGCAGACATTCGTTAATAAACATGCCTTTTAAAATGCATCCACTTCATTTAATGGCCATGGGATGCAGTATCCAACTTTGTTATGCCGATACAATATCACCTCCTGAGGAAGAGTTTCTATTTCAGGGGGTGTCGCTGTTTGGTGAAGAAAATAAACAGCTCGATATTTCACAATTCCAAGATCAGAATCATATCGAAGCAGGGCAATATCTGTGGAATGCGACAGTCAATCAGAAAGAATATCCACAACAATTATTTGAGCTGAAAATTCATCCTGAAAGCCAGAAGCCTGAATTATGTTTGGGGCAATTACAACTCCAACAATTAGGCATTCGTACTGACACACTCATATTTAACGATGCGGGCGATTGCTTATTTTCTCGTGAAATTAGTCCGTATTTTAGTTATGAAATTCTGCAACAGGCATTAAAAGTCAATTTAACTGTACCGACAGTGATGTTAATAAATCCAAACCTGGAAAAACAACACATCCAGCAAGGTGCCAATAGTTTTTTCACCAATGTGAGTTACAACTATAGTCGTTCAGAACAGCTGCAATATGACAATGTGAATGAGCAACACTTTGTGGGCTTACAAAGTGGTTTGAATCTGTATGGATGGTACTTACGTCATCAAGGGGTATTTTCACTTCAAAATCATGTGAGTGAATACGAATCAGGAACTTATACAGTCTACCGTGACCTTTTGGCGCAAAAAGCCCGTATGAGTTTAGGTCATTTAACCATGTCAGGTAGTAACAGTGTTCCTGTGTTTGGCATGATGCTAGAAAGTGACCCAATGATGCGTCCAGAGACTGAGCGTTATTATTCACCGATTATTGAAAATATTGCCCAGACACATGCTTTAGTCAAAGTTTTTCAAAATGAACGTTTGGTGGTTGAAAAAAGTGTTACACCGGGCCCATTTCGCATTGATCAATTGCGAGGACTTAATCGACAAGGAGATTTATTGGTCGAGATCCATGAGACCAATCAGAATGTGCGACGTTTTGTTGTGCCGTATGCAATGCAGCTGAATTTACTGCGACAAAAACAATTAAATTATCGAGTCGCACTAGGGCGTGTCCTCATTTGGCTTTACACCAAATAAATATGCAAGCAATGTAAATCATAGACTGGTAATTTCGTGCAAGCTTATCAAATCGGGTTGCAATCGCTCGGAAATGCTTCAATCTCGCAAACACATTTTCAACTAAATGTCTTAATTTATATAGATATTTATCAAACTCCTTATTCGATCTTTTACTATTTGATCTCATTGGAATGATGGGAATCATATCCTTGTTCTGGGCATATATTCTAATGTGCTCAGCATCATACCCCTTATCAGCAATGAGATAAGTTGCCTCGCCTACAGTATCAATCAGTTGTTTTGCAACTTGACTGTCGTGGACGCCACCCCCAGTGATTTTAAAATCAATCGGTAATCCATTCGCGTCGGTTGCAAGATGTATTTTTGTTGTTCGTCCACCACGTGATTGTCCAATTGCTCTTTCGAAACCATTCCGAGCTCCACTTGCATGTTGATGCACGCGTATGTAGCTTCCGTCAATGAATACCCATTCTTGATCCAAGACGCCTCGTAATCTAAAAAAAATTTATTCCACAATCCCTTGCTTGCCCAACGATTAAAACGATTATAAGCAGTTTGCCAAGGACAAAATTCTTGAGGAATATCACGCCATGTGGCGCCTGTACGCAGTTTCCATAAGATCGCTTCCATGATATTTCTACTATTCTTTGAACGGTAGCAACCATGTAATCGCATAGTATCTTGAATTTGCTGCCAGATATCATCGGTAAGAAGAGTACGTGCCATTGAAAATATAGAAATAAAAATAACTCAAAGGAGGATTTTAAGTATTTAAAACCAATTCTTCAAATGAGGACACGCCCTAGGCAATTTTATAGATCAAATTGAACATACTTCAGTACCTGTATTTCAAAGTGAAATGGAATATGGGTATCGCCATAATATGAGTCTATCCAGTGGGCTGAGCTATGCTGAAGGGTATCTCGGGGCAACCTGGGGAGCGATTTATAATTATCTGATAGGTGGTTTTGCCTTTAAATTGGATTATGCACAGGCTGAACAATTGTCTCAGCAGGGCTATAAGTTCCAAGTAAATTATCAAACACAGCCTGCACAATGGGGTAGCAGTATTAATCTGAGTGCAGCACAACATTCACCTGAATTTCCAGTATTTTCGACAGCATTGCAAGCCAGGGTTGTTACAAAAGAAGATGACAGAACGCCTGCACAAAGTTTAAAGCAAGATGTTCGGGTGAGTTTAAATCAAAGTTTGACCGAGGGGCGAGGGACTTTAGCGCTGAGTGGGCTGTGGCAAAATTATTGGAATAGCAGCAATCAATCGCAGCAATTACAACTCAGTTATGCCAAGGCGTGGCGCAAGGTCCAATATAGTTTGAGTTATAGCCAAAGCAAAACATCAGCACAACTAGCAGATCGAAACCTATTTTTAAGCCTGAGTTTGCCTGTTGGTTCTGCAAAAGTCAGTGCCAATATTCAGCAGCAAACATACACACAAAAATCCCTGAAAAGCACCATGAACTTGAATAATCGTTTAGGGGACAGCGGTCTTTGGAATTATACCCTCAATGCAGGCTATTCTGAGGTAGATGAAATGGTAAGTTCCAACCTTGGCACGAGTCTGAGTTTTAGTGGCAGTAAAGTTCAAGCCAATATGGCCTACAGCCAATCAGATGCAGACCGCCAAATATCGTTCAGCAGTGGGGGTGCCATGGTGATTCATCGTTATGGTGTGACATTGGGGAAGCCAGTGGGAGAAACCTTTGCGATTGGGCATATTGAAACCAATAATGATTTAAAGAGCACAAAAAAATGGGGTGAAGGATATGACCGTTGGGGAAATACCATTTATAGCAATTTAAATCCATATACATCGAATCATATTAATTTTAACCCAACGATGTTGCCTTTAAGTGTGCATTTAGATGTGCTTGAATATGAGTATTATCCACGTCGTTATAGTTCAGCTTTGGTGGTCTTTAAAGCCGAGCAGCGGGAAAATATGGTATTGATGCTTGAAAGCGATAGCAAACTTGATATTCCTTTGGGGGCCACGATTGAAACAGAACACGGTGAAACTTTTGGATTGGCAGGGCAAGCCAATCAAGTTTTCTTGCAGAATCGTAAGTTCCTGAAACAAGGTGTGCGTTTACGTTGGGGGAGTTTGGCTCACCAACAATGTGTGCTAGATGCGATTCAGGTGGATAACAGTGCCGATGATGCACCTTTAAAAATGATCGAAGCACGTTGTCAGTCATGAAGAAATTTATAGTGATGTTTGGTTGCATACTAGCAACAGTGCTAACGACTGCAACATGGGCAGAGGATCACTTAGGTTGTATGACAACGATAGATGTAAAATTTCAAGCATCTTCAATATCAATTCTCCCGAAAACTGCGACGACCATGACTCCAATTGATGTGCCAAATCACAGCAATATTTTAATAGATTGCCAAGGCAAATCATTGCTGAGTGTTGGTTTTCAAATGTCACAGCAAAGTGATCTAGATGTCGGGTATAGTCGGCAAGATGGCCAGTATTACTATTATAAAATTCGTTCCGTTGCAGGACGAACATCAGGCAGTGCCGCAATTGAATATCTGATCCAACATGCTTATCTTGCATTTTCGACCCGTATTTTGGATAAGTTAACGTCGGTTCAAGTTAGTGACAGTACACAAAATTTAAATCTGTTGCCTTATGCTCAAAATGAAATAGACATGGAGCGATATAACTTATCTATAGGCTTGAGTAATATACAATTCTATTTTGATGCCTTGCCAACGAACGATACCATTGTAAATGAGCTAGTTATTTTGCCCATTCAGTTGAATCTTGGACAGCTGAATATTCAACACTCTTCCCAAGATGGGAATAGCATTTGGTCACCGAGTATCGCACCGCAAATTGATCTATATCTGTCAGGAATTGAGTTTCAACGCGGCACATGTACCGTGAAAGATCAAACTGTGATTTTGGATGAAGTTGCTGTATCGGCATTTCATCATGATCGCCCAACGAATGTAGGAAATCCTCGTTATTTTGATCTTGATGTGCAATGTAGCGCCTATTTGAATCAGCGTACCTTGAATGCAATTTGGCAAGACAATAACCAGCTCGATAACATGAATAACATCGGTTATTTATCATCTGCAAAAACTGTAGGTATAACTAATGTCGGTATACAGATTCGAGATGAGCATGATCAACCGATTTCTATTGGACAGACTTATGATCTAACCACACCAATTCAGGGTAAAACGGCATCAAAACGCTATTCAGCACGGTATTACTTGGCAGAAGGGCCTGCATTGGTGGGGAAGGTAAATGCTCAAGCGACTTTGCAAATCAGTTATCGCTAAAATAATGTTGGATTAAATAATGGGTTACTCAGCTTTTATCTTGATGTGTTTATATAAGGCATGAAACTTTGTCGATATAGTCAGCAGTGTTTGTATTTGGTAGCTAAATTCAGTGGATAGTGCTCGTAATCAGCTTTTTTTATGTTATGATTACTCTGTACTTTGGGGGTGTTTCTGGCTTCGACGCTGGTGATGAAACTCATAGATGCATGCCGAGAGCGCATTTTCTCTCGTAAATCAAATTTGCATTTTTTAGTCGCAAACGACGAATCATACGCTCTAGCTGCCTAAGGGCAGCTTGTCCGCCTCTCCGAATACTTGTGGTTAGAGAGTCCGACTGAAGCGCACGCACACAAGTCCGTATAAAGCCAAGCCTCGGGGCTTTGTACTAAATTAAGAGGATCGCGATTTGTACCCTGTTCGTCGGGTCACAAAGAGTTAAAACAATAGACGATATCTAAGCATGTAGTATTCTCGAGCGTAGTGCTGGCGGACGCGGGTTCAACTCCCGCCACCTCCACCAAAATTCTTTCCGAAGTAATCCGTCGGAATCTGAAAAAGCCTTTAAACTCAATGTTTAAAGGCTTTTTTATTGGCTGTATTGTCCGACCCTATCCTAAGCTGTTTGACCCTATTTTTGCTTTATGTGGGTCAAAATTGGGACAATTTGACCCACTAAATAAGTTTAATTATGTGGGACAAAGATATGTCACTTACTGATGTGCAATGTAAAAAAGCACTACCGCAGGAAAAACAGTATCGCCTTTCTGATATTAATGGTCTGTCTTTACGAATCGATCCGAATGGCAAAAAATATTGGTCTATCAGATACACGGAAAATGGACAAAGGAAGTCCAAAGCATTAGGTATCTATCCTGAGCTAAGTTTAAAGCGTGCACGGGAGATCGCGCTTGATCTGAGATACAAACTCAAAAATACAACTGAGGTTGAGCAGGAGCAGCCTTATTTTAAGGAAGTCGCAGAGGATTGGTTCAATAATCAAAAAGAAACCTGGTCATCCAAACATATTAGTAATGTTCGGGCTTCCTTGGATGAGCTTTATATTGCTCTTGCTAATAAGCGTATTAATCAAATTCAGGCACCTGAGATTCTGCAGATCATTAAGAAGATTGAAGCTAGAGGGGCGTTTGAAATTGCAAAACGTACCTTGTCTCGTTGCGGCATGGTCATGAAATATGCCATTGCACATGGATACCGCTATGATAATCCGGCAGGTGATCTGGTTTATGCCCTCAAGAACAAAAGAGTCAAAAATCTGGCTTCGCTTACTGCCTCTGAAATGCCTGAATTTTTAAGAAAGGTAAGAGCATACCCAAGTGATGCTCAAACACATCATGCCATTATTCTGATCATGCTGACAGGCGTTCGAGTTAGTGAATTGCTGCAATCACGCTGGGAGGAATTTGATCTGGAAGGGCGTAAGTGGGATATCCCTGAAGAGCGGATGAAGAACCGTCTTCCACATCGTGTACCGTTGACGGACATGATGATTGCCGAGCTTCAGGCTTTGAGACTTACCCATAATCAGGAACTGCTATTTCCACATCGTTTAAATAACAAAGAACCTATGCGTAGCGAGTCTATTTTGGCCGTAATCAAGCGTTCGGGCTATGCAGGTCGGATGACCACACATGGTTTTAGATCTTTATTCAGTACTGTGCTTAATGAATCAAATTTATTCAATCCTGATGCAATTGAGCGCCAGCTTGCTCATGTACCTCAGAATAGAATTCGCTCTGCATATAACCGAGCGCAATACTGGGATGAGAGGGTAGGGTTGATGGAGTGGTATGGGGAAAAGGTTAAAGAATGGCTTTAAGCAAACAATACTATTAGCTGAAAAAACGGACACATGATGTCCGTTTTTTTACGTTTGAATGATGTCTTTTAGACACTTATTGGTGAATTAAGCAAAGATGAAATTTAAATTTCTGATGGTTAGGGTGTGTTTAAAAATAAAATTTGATAGAGTGAAGATAGGGTCTTAAATTGAAAATAAGATTGGTAATAAAGCGATATAGGTTTTAATTTATTTTTGGGGGAATAGTGGTGGTTCAGCAGATTAGTTGCCAACAACGGATTAAGGAAATTTCTGAGATTTTGAGATTTTGGAGGAGAATCAGGAAAAGTGATTTTTATTATAGTGATTCGAATTTTCAATGTGAAAGCAGATTGCCACTGTCAAATTCACGGTGGCAAATGCTTCAGTGTCTTTACGAGTTTAGCTTATTAAAAGCCTATGGGGAATATATTTCTAATCAGTTTGAAAACCAACTACTAGATTCTATTTATAATAGTGTTGGTGTTCCGAGGGGCGATTTAGAATGTAGATCTGAGATACCTCTGGGCTCGCTTTTGAATGGCGCTCTCTTTCTACCAGCTCAAATTCTGTATCCAGATGTTTTTCGGCAAAAAATCGATCATTACTTAAGCCAACTTATTAAAGCTAACTTTCCTAGAGAAAATATTGATACAAAATCATCTAGCTTCATCCGCCAGCAGATTTCTGTAACAGATGGTTTTTTGGTCAATATGGATGATTGTATTGGTCATTTTAAAGAACGGTTGGATGCGTGTTTTAAATATTCAAAGTCATTAAAGTTTATAAGCTTAAACTTGCTGTATGTAGATCCTAAACCTTCTTTTGTACTTGGTCTTTCTGTTGAATCATTACAACATGCGAGAGAACGCTGTGAAAAACACTTACAAAAATTTTTGAAAAAATTAGATCACGTAGACGGGTTGCTCACCAATTTTAACAAAATAGAATATGGCGTGAATTCAACCTTTAATGTTTTTGGAATTTTCATCTTCAAGAATAAAGATCACATTACCTTATCAATGATGGCGTCTCAAATTCAGAAAGTTTGGTATAGCACCTTTAATGAGCTGACATATTATGAAAGAAATAGTTCATACCCAGATCAAATTACAATTACTCATCCTTATGTGCAACGTGTAGAAAATCATCAATGGTCTAATCTTGTGACCGAGGGAATGTTGAGGAAAGATTCTGCACGCTATACTAATTTTGTACGATTTACACTGAATTACATGGCGAATCAGACTAATTTATTTAAGGTCATGGTTGCAGGCAAAGAGTTACCTGGTGGTAATGCACATTACTATCCTGATCCTAAAAACGAACTGATTCCATTTAATACAAAAAGCTTCAAGACAAAGCGTAAGGTTGTAAAAAAGCCTAAAAGTAGCACAATAAATTTTTTCAGTACGATCGCTAAAAAGTTCACTCTGACTCAAATGGTGAAAACAAAATTAGAGGAAATTGAAATCTGTTATGGTTTTTTGGCAAATGATTTGCAAAGAACTTATCCAGCAGACTTTGCATACGAGTCGATCGATTTGCTCTTGAAAGCTGAAATGTTTGTGTATATAGCAGGAGAATGGAAGCAAGGTATTTCTCAGCCAGCGTACGGAGGGACTAGATCTGTAGGAACCGACCTTAATCAGCTATATGAATTGTTCTTTGAATTTGTTGATCTAAAAACACATTTTGATGGCTTAAGTGCAATTTTTGCTAAATATGGCTTTATATTTAGTATTAGAGTCTTAACCCTTTATGTTGCTATCAAATCAATTTTAATCAATAGAGATAGATTTCACACACAGGTCGTATCTCCTTATGAGGAAAGATCGCAACTAATTGATAATATACGTAATATCTTATCAAGAGATTTGGATCAACTTCTAGGGTTTGTAGAAGAGTTACCGAAAAAAGGGTGTGGATCCTTGAATCGATGTAACTACATTAAAAATATACTGATTCCAAAAAATAAAAACAGCAAAGTTCAAGCAACGTTAACTTCCCAGCAAGCGCAAAGTAAAAAAGCTTATCGGTCTTATATAGATTACTGGTCTGAACAAAAAGGCTTTGATGGGACACATATTTTTATCGGATTTAAAGTGAAATGTTCTAATTTTGTTGAAAATTTTGAAGCTATAGATTCTGCAGTCCGTAATTCAATTGATTTACTGAAAAAATCAGAAGGGTCAAAAATTTATGCTTATCTAGGCCATTGGTGTGTTTTTCAAAATGTGGATATTGGGGAGAGAGAGTATCAATTTAAGATTTTATTTTCATTAGACACACACTATGTCGAGTATGACCAGTCCTCAGAAATTTTAGGGCATACTTTTAAGCAGAAGTATTTTTCAAAATTAGAAGCTGTATTTGATAGATATAATCAGAACTGTGGGGATGACATTGCAAAGGTTGGTATACAAAAAATTCCAATACAATCGGAAATTATCAATTTTAATAATTTACAGCCAGTTAAAGAGATCACAAAAGAAATTGTGTATAAGTGGTTTTATGAAGTAAGCCATAGATTTCAATATTTTATACTTACACCAATTTCCCTCAAAAAAGTTGTGAAAGGAATAAAGGTCTACAAGAAGCGCAAATAGAACTTTATGACTTAACTATCGTAATGAACAAATCTTAAAATCTAATAGCCTTGTCGAGAGTTTAAAAGTTGGATTATGCGGCTAGGCTATGTTGGTTGTTCGTACAATAAGGCGGTTTTTTCTATTATTATAGATAATATCAATAACAATAAGTATTATTTTTATATCTATAACAATAACAAATAGATAAAGTAAAAATGAATGAACTCCTTGGCTGAATTGACCTGTTAGTTTGTAACATCGACAGAATAAAATCATCATTAGATATTTGCTAACACTTGATCAGTTATATATGCCTTCTTTAGATCATGACTTAACTTAAAAAAATAAGTCTATTGCTTAACTATGACGCTAATCATAGTTAAGGAAATTAAAGTGTTTCAATTCGATTTAGATCATCAGGCAGGCGTCATGTATGCCATTCATACCTTTGTCGACGTATGTCTTAATTTGGATATGCCGAATGGAGCGTTTATTTTCAATCTAGAACGCTTATGGAGTGCATTTGAAGTATTTAAACAGGAAGGTGTTGAGTACGCAGCATCGATTAGGGCATTTATCGCAGTCACTGAGTTTGTTAATAGCCAGCGTGGAATGCTCAGTTTTGGTGAATATCTATCAGAGTTTTCTATAGGTGAGATTAAGGGGGTAAGACGAATCTTGCATGCGCATCGAGGGCTCATCCGTGAGGATATTACAAGATTTTATAGCCAAAAAGAACGGAATCGAGTTGGTCTACTTGAGGAGTTCGAGGGTGCGATTAAGGGATACTATTCAGTGCTGCTGATTCGAGTTGATCTGAGCTATAGCAAGGATAACCTGAGAGATATTACGGTACATGACTTCTATCAGCATATCGATAAGCTACGTGATGCGATTACTGATAAGAATGGTTGTTTTGATGCGCTGTTGACCTATGCAGTCGCATTGGAGCAGGGCATAACGAATGGGTTTCACACTCACTTGGGATTGGTGATTAACAAGTCAGAACATCATAATGATTATTATATTGCCAAGAAAGTGATTGATAAGTGGAAGGAGATTACATTAGGCAGGGGGAGTGGGTGGAACATCAATCATTCAGATAGTAAAAAGAACTACGAGGGTCAGGGGCGTTTAGGGATTGGAGATACTCGTCGAACGGGGCCGGAACAATGCAATAATGCTTTATGTGCCATTGCGTATCTCAGTGATCCTGAAAAATATGACCAAATGTTATTAGTTAAACTACAAGGACGTAAAACCTTTTATAAGGGGGATTATCAGCATCATGGCCGTCCTATTCCTGATACTGATGCAAATAGGAAAATCAAAGACTGGAATGGTCAAACCGCTTTAGCAAAGCTGGAAAGGGAGAGTTGGTTTAAAAAAATATGAACATACCAGTTCTATGAAGTCAATTAATTCATAGGACAGCACATGAGTCATTCAGAGTTTGAGTTTATTATAGCACCCCGTTTGGAACAGGATGTTTTAGAGTATTACCAAAGGATTCGATTTACCCCAATCCCCGAAGGTGTTGAATATAAGGAGCATCGAAAAAGCATAGATCAGGAGTTTAAACGAAAGCTGTCTGGTTATTTTACGGGGTGGCGTAGAATGATGACGGCCTGTATGAACGAGCATTTATGCTTTTCATTTTGGGTGGATAAGTTCTTTCAGGCTTACTGTAGCGTATTAAGAGAAGAACAGCTCAATCTCTTAGAAGTGACAGCGCATAAAACCTCAGCTTTCTATACGGAAAAGATCTTAAAAAGATTGAGAATGCTGTTTGAAAGTACCTGTTTATCTAAAGAAATGAATAAGCAGAATGAGCGATACGACAAGCGGATTGAAAAGTTGAGAGTGTCTTATTGCAATACAAGCCAGATCTACCCTGATGCTGTAGATTTGAAACTCGAACTAACTTTAAATGAAGTTGGGAATGAAATTAGCGATTTACAACAGTTATATCGATATTTTTTAAATTTCCAAAAAAATTTAGCTACAGCATTTTGGTATAGAACACAGGTGGTTTATCGTTTTTATCAGATTGTGCGGGATGCTGCGCAGCAACGCTACATTATTCATTTTTATCTAACGTTTAACCGATCGCTCTATTCTGACTCTCTTGGATATTGTAATGATATCAGGGAGCGTTGGCTGAAGGTGACTGGATATATGGGGGCATGCATGTGTCCTGAAGAGAATCATCAACATGCTAGCTTGGATGCTGAGCAAGCACTTCAGATTGATCGAATTCTTCAAGAAGAAGCACAATGTCCGCTGGGTGCGTTAAATAAAATGCCCGAAAATCAAACGGGACTGTATGGACTTCCGAATAGAATCTGTATTTATCCTAAAACTTTTCAATGGTTTGATGGCGCACCAGTGCGACGCTAAAATTTTATATCATATCCCTTTACTTGCTTGACGCTCTACAACGTGCAGATTATCCTTAGCCTGCTGATCTACATCGTCAGCGGGTTTTGACAGACCCATTAACAAAGACAATATGTGAAATTTCATTTTGCATGTTGTGGACCCGTTCGTCCCCCTTTCTTTGCGGTAGGGCGGAGGGGGGACGCGCTTGCGCGTGCTGGTTTCTTTGTTACCAGTCTGTCAACCCTTCTTCGTTCTGCCACCATCAATTGACAGTGATTTGGCAGGATTCTTTTAAAACAAAGGAGTACGCCATGCGCTTACATCAATACTGTCCTTTATATTTCTATTTTTTTATATTTGTGCCGATTAGTGATTAGACCTAAGGCTATGCAATCAACAGCATAGCTGTATCGATGACTTTCTAAGAATAAAACTTTTTCAATTACATATTACTGATATGAAGATGACTCTCTCATGCTGTTTTGAGGGCCGTAGATCCGGGCGCTTTACCGTCTAAATACTTCAAAAAAACATAGATGTTCATTCAACCATTCATGACATGGGGGACACTGGTTCTTGTAAAAACTGGTGATACCTATAAAAAAGAGAAAATGATTATGTTTAAAACTTTCCTAAAAACTGCCCTTATTTCATCATTGCTCGCAGGTGCATCTTTCGCGCAAGCAGGTTGGTTCGCTCAAGCGAGTGAATCCTATCTTGTTCAAGCGCGTCATACAGGGAATGGAGTCTATCAATGTCTCTATAAAACCAATCCTGGTAATCGTGGCTGGAAAAATTTTACAGTGAACTTTCAGGGTGGTTGTCCGCGCTTTGTTCACTACAATGCCAATAATGGCCAAGTTACCGTGCCTAACTAAGCGGGTGAGATCATGAATAATAAAACTTTATTAGGCTTGGCTGCAATTATTGCCATGACGATCATGGTCGTGGCTGGTTTTTATTTTAATTCCAAGTCAAATGGCCAGGCAGACACAGTTGCAACCACTGCTAAAGCCAGTGTGCCTCAAGGGGAAGAGGCAGTAACATCAACTATTATTCAGGGTGGTGATGAGGTTACAAACACTGATAAGGCAGATCTTCAAGAGAAGGTCGTAGCACCAGAGAAAAAATCACGGATCCCGGCATTACTCAGTTTTGAATTTGATCTTAATCAGGATAGCACTGGGACAATTGAGTCCATGATTCCTTATCGGGATTTACCTGAGTTTGAACAAGCCAAAATTCGTCAGTATCAAAATTATATTTTTGAGAAGACTGCTAAAGATACAGGTAAGTCTGTGAATGATTTTAGCCTGCAAGAGCGTGGAGCTCTGGAAACAGAAGACCCTTCACATAGTGTCTATGTCTATAAATTCCATACTGGCAGTGATTGCGAAGTCCATATGGTCGATATCGATGCCAATACCGGTGATTATCAGGTCAGTTATAACTACTGCTAAAGCTTAACAGGTACAGCTGAATATCGAGTGAAGGACACATTTATAATGAATATCTTAATTAAACCTATTCTGCTTAGCACTCTCCTGGTCACCTCTGGATGGATGTTATCGGGATGTAGCTCAAGTTTAGACCCGAACACTTTTACCGTTGAACTGAGTGTTGAGGATACGAGTAACTGGTATGCTCAAAATCAAACAGCTACTGTCTTAACGATTCGCTCCAATTCTCCTGATCCTATCGAAGCAAAAAATGTGTTGATCAATAACGGTCAATGCAGCTATGAGGGATATCGAAGAAAAATTCAATATCCACAATTCTTTAAGATGGGGCAGGTGTTGAAATTGCAGTTAACAGGATGTGGATATAGCAATGTAGTACAGGTGGATGTTGAAACTGACAAGGGCAATGCTAGTTATAGCTTTCAATAAATACTAAGCACAAAACCAGTCACGATTGACTTAAAGACAAAACCGCATCCTTCGGGGTGCGGTTTTTTTATGCCTGACCTTCCAGTTTTTTAATAGGAATTGATCTATGTCTTTCATCCATTGTCCTTATTGCCAGTCAGCCAATATTAAGCAGACTGAATCAGGACACCCTCATGAACAGTATTTTGAACAGCTACGGTATTTTCTTTCCCCAGCCAAGATGGCGCTGTTCGGAATAAAAATGGCGAAGAAGACCGGCGCTCCACCTTTAGCCGGTGCGATGGTTGGGGTGGTTATTGGTGGTGTGTTGGTCGTGGTCAGTCAGTATTATTTTGAACGGCACTATGGTAATGCCATGAATTTTATCTGCCAGGACTGCCAGCAGCATTTTGCCTGGGTAAAGCCTGCTTAATTGGCCTAATCGATAGATCCTCATAGGTCTAAATACGATCTAGCTTTGATCTCACAACCTTACATTTTTCAACACATGCTTTCTTCTAAGCATCTTCAATTTTTAAATTTTAAGATTAAGGAATATTAAATATGGCACATCAACTTGAACAAATGGCGTATGTCGGAGAAACCCCTTGGCATGGTCTAGGGAATCAACTCACTCAGAATCAGCCGATTGAAGTCTGGGCAAAACAGGCAGGGATGGATTGGCGAATTGAATCCTCCGATGTTAGCTACATGGCAAAGAATGAACGCGGGCAGAGCATCATTATGCCTTATGAAGAACAGCGGGTACTGTATCGTTCCGATACTCATGCACCCTTGTCTGTGGTCAGTCAGCGTTATCAGGAAGTCCAGCCTATGGAGATTCTGGAGTTCTACCGGGATTTGACTGAACAATCAGGCTTTGAACTGGAAACTGCTGGTGTACTTAAAGGTGGGAAAAAATTCTGGGCATTGGCCCGTACCGGACAATCTACAGCACTGAAGGGCAAGGATGTCAGCAATGGTTATATTTTATTGGCAACAGCCTGTGATGGGACACTGGCGACAACGGCACAATTTACCAATATCCGAGTAGTCTGCAATAACACTTTAGCCATTGCCCTACGCGGACAAAGCAACAGTGCAGGTGTGGTGAAAGTGCCACACAGTACCAAGTTTGATGCTGACAAAGTTAAGCAGCAATTGGGCATTTCAGTTCGTACATGGGATGAACACATGTATGAGATGAAGCAGCTCAGTCAGCGTAAAGTCACCCAAGGTGAGGCAGCAGCTTTCTTTGATGCAGTGTTTAACAATACCAGCATGAGTGTTGCAGATCAGGGGGAGAACATCATTCAGTTCTATCGCAATATCGCCACTCCAAATCCAGCCAAAGAAAAGTCTGAACCGAATGGACGTGCCATGACTAAAGTCATGGACATGTTTAATGGACAAGGTCGTGGTGCAGAGCTTAGCTCAGCCAAAGATACTGCTTATGGTCTACTGTGCAGTATTACAGAGTTTGCCGATCATGAACGTCGTGCCATGAGTACTGATCATCGTCTCGATTCAGCCTGGTTTGGTGCTGGTGCTGCGTTAAAGCAGCGTGGACTAGAACAGGCGCTTCGCTTAGTGGTTTAAGTTTCATTTAAGCTAGTGCTATTACAATAATGGTCAAGGGTCATGTAGATGATCCTTCTCCAGTGAAAATCCCCTTTTGCCACATCTCCAGATGTGGCTTTTTTTATGCCAAAAATTTTTACAGACCTCACTATTTATAAGGATCAAAGGATGAATCAGATTGCACCGATAAATACCTCTCAACTCCCTCATTTCCCAATTCCGAATGAGATGAATGAATCAAATACCGTAGCTAAACGAACAGCGACAGCCAAACGTTTAGCCAATACTAAAAATATGGATTACCAAGAATGGCTAGAAGTGCGTAAGCAAGGCATTGGCAGTAGTGATGCCGCAACCGCATGTGGATTGAATCCCTACATGTCGATGCTGGAACTGTGGATGATCAAGACCGGTCGAACTCAGCAGAATATAGATGATGACAGCTCAGGCGTTGCACCGTTGTATTGGGGCAAACAGCTAGAGCCATTGGTTGCTGAGTACTACAGTCTGCACACCAATAATAAAGTGAGACGAGTGAATGCCGTGCTTCAGCATCCCGATCCGGATAAGTCGTTTATGTTGGCAAATCTGGATTATGCGGTTGTGGGTAGTGATGACGTGCAGATCCTGGAGTGTAAAACAGCCGGAGAACATGGCGCTAAACTCTGGAGAGATGGTGTGCCTTTATACGTACTCTGTCAGGTGCAGCATCAACTTGCAGTCACAGGTAAACAGGCAGCGCATGTCTGTGTCCTGATCTGTGGGCATGAAACCAAGATCTTTAAAGTCAGCCGTTCTGAATCAGTGATTCAACACATTATTAAGGCAGAGGGTTATTTCTGGGAATGTGTGGAAACGGATACTCCACCATCTGTGGATGCCAGTGAATCCGCAGCCAAAGCGATTCAGCAACTCTATCCAGCACATGTACCACTAAGCGTTGAAGATCTCTCGCAAAATGAAAATGCCAATTTGATGTTTGATCAGCTCATCAAAATGAAGGAAGAGATTCAGCATAAGCAGGAACGCTTTGACCAGCTGAAGCATCACATTGTTAGCGGCAGTGTAAAAATGACCCCCTAATGGCATTTAAAAACTGACCCCCTTGGTTAATATAGCGGTCATTTTGGACTGCTCAACATGTTAACTTTGGAGCAAGCAGT
>NZ_JBBCWZ010000061.1:0-17744 GCF_037145695.1 Acinetobacter sp. USHLN143 | reverse complement strand
AGTTGCAACTTTTCTAAAAAGCTCGAAAATCATTTTAAAGCCTTTGATTTGACTTTCTTTTACCTTAATAACGGATTTGTTTAACGCCAGCATACTTTTTGAAACACCACCTTCTTTTTATATCGACGACCGCAAAAAGCCTCTGAAATTAAAAATCAATTCTATCTTTATGGTGCAGGCCGTATAGCCAAGATTATTGCACCTACTGCCATTCCTCAAAATCATCAAAAACGCCGAACCAAACCGGTCTTTGCGAAAGTGATCGATGGTATGCGTTTTATAGATCCTATTCTGCAGTCCGATTTGGAAGATTTTCAATGGGCTTTTAAACCACGCGGAAATACTTGGGCACATTTTTTTCAACAATATGGCATGAATGAGATCACGGCAGATGATTTTTGGCGATTACTTAAATTAGCGGGAAGAGGAGAAAAACAGGACACTTTACTAGATACGCATTTGCGTCAAGAAATCCTTGATTATAGTGTTGAAGATCAATATGCAAGGGTAAAGGTTCGCGGTTCGCCACACCAGAAATTTGCTTTACAAGTTAAACTTAATTATCAATATCAATGTGCGATCTCAGGCATTAAGGCCAAAGCCTTTTTAGTGGCTTCTCATATCGTACCCTGGTCTGAAAATCAGGCACATCGAAAAAATCCGCGTAATGGAATTTGTTTATCTTCTTTATTGGATCAAGCTTTCGATCAGGGATTTATCACGTTGGATGAAGGGCTTAAAGTGTGTATCGCGAATCAGGCCAAGCAAGATGCGAGTTTATACGCCTATTTAAAACCCTATCACGGTAAGCGAATCGACGTACCAAAACGTTTTGCCCCTGATCCGGTATTTTTAGCCTGGCATAGAGCACACCGTTTTTTAGATCAACCCAATGATCTTTAAAAACTAGAGCGGTATGAGAAAATGATAGGCACAAAAAAAGCACTCTAAGAGTGCTTTTTTTCAATATCTTGCTTCTAGATTATAGAGCAACGATATTTACAGCTGTAGGGCCTTTTTGGCCTTGAGCTACGCTGAAAGAAACCTTTTGGCCTTCAACTAAAGTTTTGAAACCTGAACCAGTGATTTCGCTGAAGTGAGCAAAAACGTCTGGACCTGATTCTTGTTGAATGAAACCGAAACCTTTAGTTTCGTTGAACCATTTTACTGTACCGTTAACTGTATTAGACATAATATAACCTATTGAATCGTATGAATTTATAGCCAAAATTTCAGATGACTAACTGTAACTTTGAAAAATAAAAAGGATGGAGCTTTTTGATCTGTAATACGAAGGTTTATGACTAAAACTGCGATACTTAAAAGAAGACTAACCAAAACAAGAATTTTTCTAGTTGGGATTATCATACCGCTTATTTTCAGATATACAAGCGTTTTATTTGGCTAATTTATTAGGATGTTGAAAAATATAAAATTAAATTTGTATATTTTCTATCCAGAAAGGTTTTTTAAGTTAAACAAGGGTATCTACATCAATAAAAAGAGCGCCGAAGCGCCCTTTTTAACTCAATTTACAGCTTAGTAGTCAAAGCTAAAGTGTTCTGGTGCCAGTGCCGTCATGGTTTTAGAGGGATTCACCATCGCTTCAGCATGACCTTGAGTACGTGGCAGAATACGTTCAAAGTAGAAATCAGCAGTTTTGATTTTCGCTTTATAGAATTCTGGAACTTCCGTACCGTCATTAGAAGCTAGTTTGGCTGAAGCGACTGCAGCTTGCTGTGCCCAGAAGTAGGCCATCATCACATAACCGGAGAACATTAGGAAATCGACTGACGCAGAAGACACAATGTCACGATCCTTACGTGCAGCCAGCATGATACGCACGGTTAACGCATTCCACTGTGCACATAGCTTGGTCAAATCCCAGGCAAAGCGGCGCATGTATTTATTGCGTGCATGCTGACCGCAGAATTTCAGGATTTCAGCAGTGTAATCACGAATAACTTTACCTTTTGATGTCAACAGCACTTTACGGCCAATCAGATCCAGTGCCTGAACACCTGTTGTGCCTTCATACAGGGTAGAGATACGTGAGTCACGTACGATCTGTTCCATGCCCCATTCTTTGATATAGCCATGTCCACCGAAGACTTGCATACCGTGATTTGATGCCTCATAACCCATTTCGGTCAGGAAGCCTTTCAGGATTGGAGTATAGAACCCAAGATGGTCATCATGCTGTTCAAATGCTGCAGTATCGCCACGCAGCAAAGCATCATTCATGTTGTCGGCAATTTGCGCAGCATGATAAATCATGGCACGGCCACCTTCAGCAATGGCTTTTTGCGTCAACAGCATACGGCGTACATCGGCATGATGAATGATCGCATCCGCCACTTTTTCTGGATCTTTTTTGCCAGACAAGGCACGCATTGACATACGTTCTTTAGCATAAGGTAAAGCACCCTGGAACGACAGTTCAGCATGACAAATACCCTGAATCGCAGTACCAATACGCGCCGTGTTCATAAAGGTGAACATAGCGTGCAAGCCTTTATTCGGTTCGCCAATCAGGTAGCCAGTCGCATTGTCAAAATTCAGTACAGCCGTTGCTGAAGCGCGAATCCCCATTTTGTGTTCAATCGAACCACAGTTCACTGGATTACGCTCGCCGATCCCGCCATCTGCAGCAGCAATAAATTTCGGTACGATAAACAGAGAAATCCCTTTGGTACCTTGCGGCGCATCTGGAAGGCGTGCCAGTACGATATGTACGATATTTTCAGTCAGGTCGTGCTCACCTGCGGAAATAAAGATTTTGGTGCCTGAAATGGCATAGCTGCCATCTTCTTTCGGCTCTGCTTTGGTCTTAACTTGACCCAAGTCAGTACCACATTGCGGCTCAGTCAGACACATGGTGCCCGCCCAAGTTCCTGCAACTAAGTGAGGCAGATACGTGTTTTTCTGCTCATCGGTACCATATTGCATGATAGTGTTGATACAACCCACACTTAAACCCGGATACATCTGGAATGACCAGTTTGCAGTCCCCATCATTTCCGATTTGATCAGGTTTAAAGACATTGGCAGGTTTTGGCCACCAAATTCTTCAGGATAAGACAGACCTTGCCAGCCACCTTGTACGAACTGGTCGTAAGCTTCTTTAAAGCCTTTCGGTGTTTTTACTTCGCCATTTTCAAAATGACAGCCTTCTTCATCACCGCTTTGATTCAACGGCGACAGTACATTTTCACAGAAATCTGCAGCGCCTTCTAAGATCATATCTACCGTGTCGGCATCGGCATATTCACCATTCGACAAATTCTGGTAGTGCGCAGGGTAGTCAAGCACTTCATTCATAAGGAAGCGAATGTCGTGTAAAGGGGCTTTATATGCTGGCATGCGTTTAATCCTGATTGAAATTAGTTTTGGATTATCTGTATCGATTCTTTGATTATTCACATTCGGGATAAAAAAACATTGATGAATTCAGTGAATAAAAATGTCAGAAAAGCGAATCGATTTTTAAGGCTAATGAATGAAATCATCGAATTTCATCATTAGGTGTTTACATTACAGGAAGATTAAAAACTTGTTATATCAATGGAATTTAATGAGTTAAAAGGTGATTTGTCCAGTATGTTTTTGTATGAATTGTGCTCGGATTCAGGTCGCAAAATAACTCATTCTAAAATGTCATTAAAACCAATTCATGGTTTTTCAGCTTATAAAAAGTAGTAGGAGGAGAGTAAAGGGTTGCAGTTGCAACCCGAACTGAACTCATTGGAGAGATAGGGGTTTTAAAGAAACTCTTTTAAATCCGGCTTGATACCATTCCAGATGTAAAAAGATTCAATTGCCTGACCGACCAGCATGCCAAAACCTTCAGATGTCGGTACACCGCGTACTTTGGCTTGATCGAGAAAGGAAGAAGGTTTGCCATAGGCCATTTCATAGGCCCGTTTAAACTGTAACGCCTCTGGTAAAACCAAAGCATCACCACTGAGGCTGGCAGAGGTGGCATTAATCACCAAATCAAATTCACCGGCTAAAGTGTCTAGTGAAATCGCCTGTAATTCGACTTGCGGTACGGCATTCTGAAGATCAGCGACCAGTTGTTCCGCCCGTGCCAAGGTACGATTGGCGATCACGATTTTTTTCGCACCTGCCTGGGCTAGGGGATAGATTACACCACGCGTGGCACCGCCTGCACCAATAATTAAAATATCTGTATTTTCCAGTGGCCAGTCCAAGGCACGGATGGCTTCAACCAGTCCCTGACCATCGGTATTGTCGCCATGCAGGATGCCATTTTCCATCCATAGCGTATTCACGGCTTTGGCAATTTTGGCCCGTTCACTCAGTACCTGACAGTGGGCAAAAGCCTGTTCTTTAAAGGGTACGGTGACATTCATGCCACTACCGCCATTGCTAAAGAACTCCTGAATGTTGGCTTCAAAGCCATCCAGTGGCGCCAGAAGTTTAGTGTAATTCAGGTCGACACCAGTTTTAGCAGCAAAGGCATGATGCAATTCTGGAGAACGTGACTGTTCAATCGGGTTGCCAATCACGGCAAATTGTTTGCTCATTTCACAATGTCCATGTGCGGAAATGGCCATCAATATACGTGAAAAAGCGCAGGGACTAAAGCCTGCGCGATTTTGAATTACTGCTAAGTTATTAGGATTTTAGGAACTGCAAATATCCATAATATGTTCCGCAAACATCAGCGCCATACTGAGAACAACCCCAAGCCCAGTCAGGATACTCACCAGAATAGCGGCGCCATCCAGAATCAGGTTGTGACTCAAAATTGCGGTACTCATCGCGCTGATGGCAAGAGCCAAAAAAAGCCAAAAGGCCAACACAGGTAGATTTAATTGAAGATTATGCATTGTTATTCTCACTAGACATCAAATGGAATGTGATCGATGTAGCGATAGGGTGCCCCGATCAAATCAGATATTTCTATGCAGCAGTATAGAGGATATATCTATTAAAACAGCCCTCTATTTGAGGGCCGTTTGTATCATTTCATTGCGTTGGATTTTAATTCTGTTAACCAGTCATGTGGTTTCAGGTAGTAATCTGTTAAACGTTTTTCCGGTGAGCCTTCATCCCATTCAGGGCGATATGACCATCCGGTAAGCGGGGGCAAGCTGACCAGAATCGATTCAATCCGGCCACCAGTCTGCAAACCAAACAGGGTGCCGCGGTCATAAACCAGATTGTATTCCACATAACGGCCGCGACGGTATAACTGGAATTCGCGTTGTGCTTCGGTATAAGGCTTATCCTGATTGCGCTGGAAAATCGGCAGAATGGCTTCCAGGTAACCATTGCCTATAGCCTGCAGATACTGGAAACAGGTTTCAAAATCCCATTGATTCAGATCGTCAAAAAATAAACCACCCACACCGCGCTGTTCATCACGATGTTTTAAATAAAAATAGTTATCACACCATTGTTTATGTTCAGGATAAACTTCTTCGCCAAATGGCACACACAGATCATGCGCCGTTTGATGCCAAGACAGTACATCTTCATCATTCGGATAAAACGGGGTCAGGTCAAAACCGCCACCAAACCACCAGATCGGATCCTGACCTTCTTTTTCTGCCACAAATAAACGCACGTTGGCATGCGAAGTCGGTACATTCGGATTTTTTGGATGGATGACCAGTGATACTCCCATTGCTTGCGCTTTGGCACCAGCAATATTGGGATGGCGTTCGGTCGCAGAAGCGGGCAGCTTGGAAATGTTGATGTGGGAGAACATCACACCGCCTTTTTCAATTACCGTACCATTTTGCAAAACACGTGAACGGCCGCCACCACCTTCCGGACGCTCCCAGTCATCGATGATAAATTCGGCTGTACCGCCGCCAGTACGTTCCTGTTGTTCTAGTGCCGCACAAATCCGTGCCTGCAAGTCGAGGAGAAATTCACGAACGCGTTGAATATCCGCAGATGTAGGATGCTGCATCAGAGCCTCGTAGGGAAATAAAAAACTAATTACATCAAAGCATAAAATCAGTCAAAGATTAAGGTCTAATTTGGTGATGCAGTTGATCGGTCCAGACTTTAAATTTCAAGCTTCATAAGCAGAATGCATGATTAAATCCGACCAAATGGCTAGGTTGAATTCTTCTTTCAAGCTCAGCACAATAACTCACAAGCGCTCATTGGCTTGAGCATTTCTCGATGGTAATAGGTGGGTGTCATGTCGGTACAGGTCAATTCCCTGATTCAAAAATACAATGTTCCCGGGCCACGCTATACTAGTTATCCTACGGTTCCGTATTGGGAAGAGCAGAATTTCTCGCTGGAACAATGGAAGCAAACGCTAAAAAAGTCTTTTGATGAATCCAATCAAAGCGAAGGCATTAGCTTGTATATCCACCTGCCATTTTGCGAAAGCCTGTGTACCTTTTGTGGTTGCCATAAGAGAGTCACAAAAAAACATGAAATGGAACAGCCTTATATTCAGGCAGTGTTGAAAGAATGGGATTTATATTGTGAGCTATTACAAGAAAAGCCCATCATTAAAGAAATTCATTTGGGTGGGGGAACGCCGACCTTTTTTTCAATGGCGCATCTGGCTCAACTGATTCAAGGCATTCTGGCCAAAGCAGATGTAGCGCCTGTACATGAATTCAGTTTTGAAGGCCATCCTAATAATACCATGCGTGAGCATTTGCAAGGTTTATATGACCTTGGCTTTCGTCGAGTCAGTTATGGGGTACAGGATTATAATGAAACCGTGCAAAAGGCGATTCACCGGATTCAGCCTTATGAAAATGTTAAACAGGTAACCGAATGGGCGCGAGAAATTGGCTATGAATCGATTTCCCATGATCTGGTCTTTGGTCTGCCATTTCAGAGTCTGGAAGATGTTTTAAATACTATTGAACAAACCAATTCGCTCTTGCCGGACCGTCTGGCTTTATATAGCTATGCACATGTGCCTTGGATTAAAGGCAATGGTCAGCGCGGTTTTAAAGATGCCGATGTGCCCAAAGATGCAATCAAACGGGAATGCTATGAAGAAGGTAAAAAGAAGTTACTCGCGCATGGTTATCATGAAATCGGCATGGATCATTTTGCCTTAGAAAAAGATGCGATGTACCAGTCCTTTCAAGCAGGAACATTACACCGCAATTTTATGGGGTACACCGCCTCTAAAACCCAGGTGATGATTGGGCTGGGCATTTCTTCGATCAGCGATAGCTGGTATAGCTTTGCGCAGAATGTGAAAACCATTGAAGAATATTATGAATGCCTGGCGCGCAATGAAATTCCGGTATTTAAAGGGCATGTCTTAAATCAGGAAGATCTGATTATTCGGCAACATATTCTAAATCTGATGTGCAGCTTTAGCACCTCATGGGGAAATCCCGAATTACGTTTCCCTGAAATTGATGAAGTTTTGGAACAGCTTGAGGAAATGGAACAGGATGGTTTGATTCAATTTTCAGACTCGTCAGTCACGATACTGGAGAAAGGGAAACCATTTGTACGCAATATTTGTATGGCTTTTGATTTACGTTTAAAGCAGCGGGTGCCAGAGAACCGGATTTTTTCCATGACGATTTAATCTTCCCCTAACTCCATTTTTAAGAAAAAGAGGGAAAGCCTCCCTGAGCAAGACTTAAGTATGGCTTTAAGTCGAAGCGCAAGAAAGGGAGGTTTGGAGGGATTAAGTTAAAATAAGGTGGGGCGGGGGTTAAAAATATTAAAAATCATCCTTTTTATAAAGATGTGCCATGCGTTCGTGCTTGGTCTTGAGATATTGTTCATTAAAAGGGTTTAAACCCACAGTCAAAGGCACACGATCGATCACATTAATCCCCTGGGCTTTTAAAGCCTCAATTTTGGAAGGATTATTGGTCACGAGACGTACTGCTTTCACCTGTAAATGATCCAGCATGATGCTGCACATATCATACTGACGTGCATCTGCTGGCAGGTTCAGCATTAAATTGGCATCTACGGTGTCATGTCCCTGATCTTGCAGGGCATAAGCGCGAATTTTATTGGTCAGGCCAATGCCACGACCTTCCTGACGCAAATACAGAATGACTCCGCGGCCTAATTCATTGATCAGTTTTAAAGTCGCTTGCAATTGCGGGCCACAGTCGCATTTGAGTGAAGCAAAGGCATCACCGGTTAAACATTCAGAATGCACACGCACCACTACAGGCTCATCTGATACTTCTTCAAGTCCTTTGGAAAGTGCGACATGTTCTTCGCCAGTCTTAGGGTCTTGAAATACAGTAATTTTAAATTCACCGTGAGCGGTAGGTAATCTTGACGTTGCGACAAATTCGATTGGCACAGCTGAACCCGTTAAATCCTGAAATTGGCTAAAGTATAGCGTAATGCTTGAACATTGGTAGAATTGCAAAGTCGAAATTCTGCAATAGATTTTCTTTTTTGTAGAAAGCGAACGATAATAGTTGATAAATAGTAAGATTATTCAGGATAATCGTAGGCTGCAATTTTTCACCCCGACGAGATCATTGTTTAATATTGCATCGCTAGAAGCGTAGCTGAATTGAAGCTGCTACAATTCAGCTATATGATCGGGTACTCCCCATTGACCTAGCTTTAGATTTGCCAGGCTTTAGAAGGCTTTGCCATAATATGCTGTATACAGAAATCCCAACTCAACGCCCTGTAACACCGTTGCTTGATGCGATCAATCATCCTGAGCAACTGCGTGCACTCGAGCAAAGCCAGCTGGAACAAGTGGCGGATGAGTTACGTCAATTCATTTTGTATGCTGCCGGGCAAAGTGGCGGACATTTTGGTGCCAACCTCGGTGTAATTGAGCTCACCGTGGCCTTACACTATTGCTTTAATACGCCACATGATCGCCTGATCTGGGATGTAGGTCATCAGGCCTATCCGCATAAAGTGTTGACTGGTCGTCGTGAACAGCTCACCACCATTCGTGCCAAAGACGGTCTGGCAGCGTTCCCGGCTCGTGAAGAATCTGAGTTTGATACTTTTGGGGTAGGGCATTCTTCGACGGCAATTTCTGCTGGCCTAGGTATGGCGCTTGCACGTCGTTATCAGAATAATCCGTGTGAAGTTGTGTCAATTATTGGCGATGGCGCCATGACGGCAGGTATGGCTTTTGAAGCCTTGAATGATGCCGTGGCACACAGTGCTGATCTGATGGTGGTGCTGAACGACAATGATATGTCGATTTCTTGCAGTACCGGTGGTTTTGCCAAACATCTGGCTGCCATTTGGGAGCGCGGTGAGTTCGTTAATGTTACCGAGCAGGGTGAGGCATATGTACAGCCACATCCAGAATGGTTGTATAACTCGCGTTTGCACAGTGCAGCGACCGATGCTGCAGATAACTTATTCCAAGCCATTGGCTTTGACTATTTTGGCCCGTACGATGGTCATGATGTCAAACAGCTGGTGCATGTCTTTAATGCGCTGAAAAAGCGTAAAGGCCCACGCCTGATTCATATCTATACTAAAAAAGGCAAAGGCTTTGCTCCGGCAGAATCCGATCAAATCAAATATCACGCGATTAGCAAAATCAACGCCGTTGCCGCCAGCAATACTGCACCGAAATATTCGGATGTATTTGGACAATGGCTTTGCGATGAAGCGGCACAAGATGCCCGTTTGCTCGCAATCACACCTGCGATGTGCGAAGGCTCAGGCATGGTCAAATTTGCCAAAGAATATCCAGAACGTTTCTTTGATGTCGCGATTGCCGAACAGCATGCGGTTACCTTGGCTGCCGGTATGGCTTGTGAGGGCTTGAAGCCGGTGGTTGCAATTTACTCGACTTTCCTGCAACGCGGTTATGATCAACTGGTACATGACGTGGCTTTGCAGAATCTGGATGTTACTTTCGGTATTGATCGTGCCGGTCTGGTTGGTGAAGATGGGCCGACGCATGCCGGTGCTTATGACTATGCCTATATGCGTACTATCCCGAATATCGTGATCATGGCGCCGAAAGACGAAAATGAATGCCGTCAAATGCTGCATACAGCGTATTTGTATCCAGGGCCGGCAGCGGTACGTTATCCGCGTGGCAATGGACTGGGCGTCGATATCCAGCAAAAGATGATCGAGATTCCGATCGGTCAGGCGGAAATTGTGGCCAGCTTTAATGGGCAGTATGATGAATATATTTCTGTACTGGCATTTGGTAGCCGGGTACAGGCTGCAGTCGACGCTGCTGAAGCATTTGCCGTGAAACATGAGATTGGCGTGCGTGTGGTTAACATGCGTTTTGTCAAACCACTGGATACTCAAATGCTCGATGATCTCGCTTTAAGCACCAGTCTGTTTGTCACGGTGGAAGAACATGCAGTGATGGGCGGTGCAGGTAGTGCCGTGAATGAATATCTGGCAGAAGCACAGATTGTCAAACCGATGTTGAATCTGGGTCTGGATGATACGTTTATGGCGCAAGCGACCCATGCACAGATGTTGCAGCAAGCGGGTCTGGATGCGCAAGGCATTGAAAAATCGATCAATCAGGCTTGGTCCAGCCTGGGGCAAAGCGTCTTGTCATAAGTTCTTAAAAATTTTAGACACATTTTTCCCAAAAAAGCCCCGATATTTGCTAAGATATCGGGGCTTTTATGCATTATTCTTTATCAGTGTCTTCAAATTTGTAGTGGGTGTTCAATGGAACCTATGGTGGTGATGGCTGCGCGTGCGGCTCAGTTAGTTGGTCAAGAGCTTTTAAAAGCGCATCAGAATCGTCATAAACTCGATCTACAAGTCGAAGAAAAAGGAATTGATGGTCCGGTAACGCGTGTAGATCGTTATTTGGAACAGTTGACCATCGATACCCTACGTAAAAGCTATAAAAATCACAGTTTCCTTGGTGAAGAGTTTGGCTATCAGGAAGGTAAAGGTCATGACGCCGATTGGTGTTGGGTGATCGATCCGCTAGATGGTACTTTAAACTTCATTAACGGTTTCCCGCATTTCTGTATCTCTATCGCAGTTCAGCACAAAGGCATTACTCAACACGGGGTGATTTATGACCCGGTGAAAGATGAGCTATTCTCTGCCAGTCGTGGTCGTGGTGCCATGATGAACCAGCGCCGTATTCGTGTGAATGTTAAAGACAGCCTGGAAAATACTTTTATGGCTGTTGGTCACGCTTATCGTGCCAAGCGTAATGGCGAAGTTGTGTCTTATGCCAAGAACCATTTTCAAACCCTGTTAAATGTAACTGAAGCTGGCGCGCAATATCGTCGTTCAGGTTCTGCAGCATTGGATTTAGCCTATGTTGCTGCAGGTCGTTTCGATGGTTATTTCGAACTTGGTTTAAAGCCTTGGGATATCGCAGCTGGCGAATTGATCGTGAAAGAAGCAGGCGGTACTGTAGTTGATGCACGTGGTGGTAGCGACTCTATGGAAAATGGTCAAGTTTTGGCTTGTTCAATGAAAATGCTTAAGCCTTTAATGCAAGCAGTTGTTCCTGCTTGGGGTGAAGCAGCAAAATAATCGGGTTTAGATGAATCAGATCTAATATTGAGAAAAGGCGTCCTTCGGGATGCCTTTTTTATGCATGGGAATCTAGGTCACCAGTTACTGATATAAAGTTGTTGATCTTTGCTTGAATACTGGAAATATCAGGTGAATTGGCGAAAAGTGACTTTTTATACCACCTGTTACATTTTTTATTATATTTTAAGTATTAGAAATATATAGATAAATTATGAATAAGGAAAATTAGTTTTAAAACTTAATGACATTGTGGAATATTCTGCTATAATTCCGCCACGCACTTAATTTCTGTTCTTTACCTGAACACTATCTTCTAATCATTGTATGCGCGTGCTGTCCATAGAGAGGACATATCCTTCGCGCCCCAATCGCTTAAGCGATTCCTTCAGGTTTGCGGCCGTAATCATGCGTGCGTTATATCCACATCGTCGTTACTCGGATCGCTGCTGAATCCTAATATTTTCAGCATTATTTGCTGTGCCGCTTTTTGCCGATGTCCATAATTGTTATTTATTAAATGGAGCACCCACTTCAGGGTGAATACTCTCTATGAGCAAAACTTTTGCTGATTTTTCCCTCGACGAATCTCTAACCCAGGCTCTCGACGCTTTAGGCTTTACTACTCCTACTCCTGTACAAGAACAAGCGATTCCAGCTGCGCTTGAAGGCAAAGACCTTCTTGTGTCAAGCCAAACAGGTTCTGGTAAAACTGCTGCATTCTTACTGCCTACGTTAAATGCGTTGGCAAACCAAGATACATTAGTACCGTTTAAAGACCGTATGAAAGCGGTTACTCAACCGAATATTTTGGTGATTTCACCGACTCGTGAATTGGCACAACAGGTATGTCAAGACGCAATCGCATTTGTACGTCACATGAAAGGTGTTCGTATTGCGGCAATCATGGGCGGTATGCCTTTCGGTAAGCAAATTCAACAGTTAAAAGGCGCGCAAGTTGTTGTTGCAACTCCAGGTCGTCTACTTGACTTGGTGAATCGTCGTCAAATCAAATTGGATAAAGTTGACGCGTTAATCGTCGATGAAGCTGACCGTATGCTTGACCTGGGTTTCTCTGAAGACTTAGAAGCAATTGGTGAGTTGGCTGCAAACCGCAAACAGACTCTTATGTTCTCTGCGACTTTTGCACCACGTATCATTACACTTGCAGAACGCATGATGAATGACCCAATGCGTATTTCGATCGAAACTGGTCACTCTACAAATACTGATATTACTCAGACTTTGCATTGGACTGACGGTTTCGAGCACAAGAAAAAACTTCTTACTCACTGGTTGAACGAAGAAGACGTTGATCAAGCAGTTGTATTTGCGTCAACTCAAGAAGATACAGATATGTTGGCTGAAGAACTTGCTGAAGCAGGTCTATCAGTTGTAGCGCTTCACGGTGCTATGCCACAAACTGTTCGTAACCGTCGTTTACGTAGCATTCGTGAAGGTCGTGCGAAGATTCTGGTTGCAACTGACGTTGCAGCGCGTGGTCTTGACGTACCAACAATTTCACACGTAATCAACTTCGGTCTTCCAATGAAGAACGAAGACTATGTACACCGTATCGGTCGTACAGGTCGTGCGGGTCGTACTGGTAAAGCAATTACTTTGGCGACTTACCGTGAACGCGGTAAAATCCGTGCTTTGGAAGACTTCCTTGATGCGCGTCTAAACGTATCTGAAATTGAAGGTCTTGAGCCATCTCCACCTCCTGCACGTGGTAGCCGTGATGGCGCTGGTCGCGGTCGTGGCCGTGATGGCGGTCGTCGTGATGGCGGTCGTGGTGGTTTCGGTGGCGGTCGTCGTTTTGAAGGCGAAAGCAACTTCAAACGTCGTGAAGGCGGTGATGATCGTCCACGTCGTAGCTTCGATGACAAACCTCGTGGCGAACGTCCAGCATTTGGCGAAGATCGTCCACGTCGTGACTTTGGTGATCGTCCTGCTCCACGTCGTGAAGGCGGTTTCGGTGATCGTCCACAACGTTCGTTTGATGACCGTCCAAAGCGTGACTTCGGTGATCGTCCTGCTCCACGTCGTGAAGGCGGTTTCGGTGATCGTCCACAACGTTCGTTTGATGACCGTCCAAAGCGTGACTTCGGTGATCGTCCAGCTCCACGTCGTGAAGGTGGTTTTGGTGACCGTCCTCGTTCTAATGATGACAACCGTGGCAACCGTGTAGATTATAAACCAGCTCGTGAAGGCGGTTATGGTGATCGTCCAAAACGTGATTTTGGTGATCGTTCAGCTCCACGTCGTGAAGGCGGTTTCGGTGATCGTCCAGCGCGTTCATTCGGTGATGACCGTCCAAAGCGTGATTTCGGTGATCGTCCAGTACGTCGCAACTTTGATGACAAGCCACGTGGTGAACGTTCGTTCGGTGGTGAAGATCGTCCACGTCGTAAATTTAACGACTAATTCAGTCGCTAGATGAAGATAAAAAAACCGGTAGAAATACCGGTTTTTTTATGCATTGAGTTTTTTGCTTTTTAACGTAAAATGTCTACTAAATCATATTTTGTCAGGGTTATGATAATTATTAATATGAAAAGCTTAGCTCTTCGATCTCAATTGATAGAGGTGTATATGCCATATATCGCATTGACTTTGATTTTATGTAATATTATCTATTATTTATACAGTCTTTTTAATTAATCAATGTGCTTGAATCAAGCTTAAGTGCATATTTTTATTATAAAAAATACGAAATAATCCATTGTTGTCATTTTTTTATGATATTAAACCATCTTTTTCAACTGCTAACATTTTGAACTTCGTTCCTTTATAGTATGCATGCTGAAAAAATGCAGGAATAAACTCAGCTATGAAAAATCAAACAGCGCGAGATACTCAATCTCTGATTGAAGTCAAGAATCTGAGCTTCAAGCGGGGTGAGCGCGTGATTTATGACGACGTGAGTTTAAATATTCGTCGTGGGCAGATTACCGCCATTATGGGACCATCCGGTACTGGTAAAACCACCTTATTAAGACTGATTGGTGGGCAGCTGGTTCCTGAGCACGGTCAGGTTTTATTGGACGGCAAGGATATTGCCACGATGTCACGTTCCGAACTTTTTTCAGCACGTGCACGGATGGGCATGCTGTTTCAGAGCGGTGCTTTGTTTACCGATATGAGCGTGTATGAAAATGTCGCATTTCCGATTCGGGCACATACCAAATTGCCGGAACATCTGATTAAGGAAATCGTGGCACTGAAGCTGGAATCAGTCGGTTTACGTGGTGCAGAACAGATGATGCCATCTGAACTATCCGGTGGTATGAACCGACGCGTGGCTTTGGCCCGTGCGATTGCGCTAGATCCTGAGCTGATCATGTACGATGAACCGTTTGCCGGACAAGATCCGATTGTGATGGGCGTTTTGACTCGTCTGATCCGTTCATTACGTGAAGCACTAGACTTGACCACGATTATTGTCTCGCATGATGTTGCAGAAACTTTATCGATTGCGGACTACATTTATGTGGTGGCAGAAGGCAAAATTCAGGGCGAGGGCACACCAGCAGAGCTGAAAGCGCATCCGTCTGCTTTTGTACAGCAATTCCTGACCGGTTCGGTAGAAGGTCCGGTGGATTATCAGTTTAGTCATCAAGCTTATTTAAGTGATGAGGTTCGTTCATGAATGTAATTGCCGCATTAGGTAGACGCGTTATTGAACGTGTACAGGGGATTGGGGTCGCGACCCTGATGCTGTTGCAGATTTTATTTTCCATGCCGACCTGGCTTGGCGTAAAGCTGTTTATTTATCAGATGTATCGGGTTGGGGTATTGTCCCTGCTGATTATTATGGTTTCTGGCCTGTTTATTGGTGCCGTGCTTGGTTTGCAGATGTTTAGCATCTTGTCGACCTTTGGTAGTGAGTCGATGCTAGGAACAGCGGTCGCGTTGACCTTGCTGCGTGAACTGGCACCTGTGGTCGCTGCTTTGCTATTTGCAGGACGTGCCGGTTCAGCCTTGACTGCGGAAATTGGCCTGATGAAAGCTACTGAACAATTGTCCAGTATGGAAATGATCGGTGTCGATCCATTGAAGCGGGTGATTTCGCCGCGTCTTTGGGCAGGGATTTTTAGCTTGCCAATGCTTTCCGTCATCTTTGCCGCAGTTGGCATTATGGGCGGTAAAATGGTCGGGGTAGATTTCCTGGGTGCCGATGAAGGCGCTTATTGGAGCGGCATGGAAAGCAGCGTGCAATTCTATAAAGATGTCTTGAATGGCACCATTATTAAAAGTTTTGTATTCGCATTAATTTGTACCTGGATTGCGGTGTATCAAGGCTATGCTTGTGTCCCGACATCGGAAGGTATTGCAACTTCTACAACGCGTACAGTCGTGTATTCTTCGCTGTGCGTTTTAGGCTTTGACTTTGTGTTGACTGCGGTCATGTTCGGAGGTGTTTAATGAAATCACGTACTAGTGAGCTGGCCGTTGGTGTTTTTGTTATTTTGTTTGCGATTGCCTTATTTTTCCTGGCGATGCGTGTCAGTGGTCTGGTCGGACACAATATTTCCGACAGCTATAAAATGACAGCGACTTTTGAAAATGTAAATGGGATCAAGCCGCGTGCTAAGGTGGCATTGAGTGGTGTGAAAGTGGGGCAGGTGGATGACATTACCCTGGATCCAGTGACGCGTCTGGCGACCGTACATATGACCCTAGATGGCTCCTTGACCTCGTTTAATACTGAACAGTTAAAGCAGGTTCAGCAGGAAGCACTGGAAGAGTTACGTTATAGTTCAGACTATACTGCGGCTACCCCTGCGCAACAAAAAGACATGGAAAAACAACTCTTAGCTAACATGAAATCCATCACCAATATTGATGAGGATGCTTATATTATGGTAGCGACCAATGGGTTATTGGGTGAAAAATACCTGAAAATTATTCCAGGTGGTGGTCTGAACTATTTGCAGCGCGGTGATCAGATTGCCAATACCCAAGGCACCATGGAAATTGAAGATTTAGTGACGAAGTTCATTACTGGCGGTGCCGGTAAATCGTCGGATAGTCAAGAAACTGCCCCAGAACAGGCGACAGTTTCAGAATCGACTGATGCAGAACCTGCATTTGTTGAATAATAGATTGAGGAGATTTCAGTGAAGACTTTAGTAAAACAAACGCTTACAGCAAGCATTCTTTCCACAATGGTTGCTGGTACAGTGTTTGCTGCACCGTCTGAAGCACCACCTGCTTTTATTAAAAAAGTGGCAGATGGTTTGATTGAGCGCCTCAAAGCTGATAATGCAAAATTGCAGAACAATCCGGCGCTGGTCAAAGCGATTGTCCGCCAGAATTTGGATCCATACATTGATTCACAGTCTTTCACGCGTATTGTGATGGGGACTTATGCAACGAACCAGTATAGTACGGCTGCACAGCGCGCACAGTTTGAAAAGAATTTCCGTGAAACGCTCATTGAAAATTATGGTTCTGCATTTTCCAAGTTCAGCAATCAGACCTATAGCGTACGTCCATACAAGGCTAGCAATAGCAAAAACCCTGTTGTAACCATCGACTTTAATAATAAAGGCGAAAAAATTCCGGTAGCGTTTCAGCTGGTGGACAAAGGTTCACAATGGAAAATCCGCAACATCAATGTATCGGGTATTGATCTAGGTTTGCAATTCCGTAACCAGTTTGCTGCGACAGTCAAACGTAATGGCGGTAACATAGATAAAGCTATTGCTAACTTCAAACCGGATGCAGAAGCTGCAATCGACAAGAAATAATCAGATAGGTGAGCCGTGATTGTATTCAAGGATCAGGAATTGCAGGTTTCAGGCAAGATTGACTATGCTAATGCGCAGGACTATTACTTAGATGGTCTGCGTGTGGTTCAGTCGCAGAGCAAGTTTCCGCTTGTGGTTAATCTGGCTGGGCTTGAAAGTGGCAGTACTTTGGCTTTGGCAGTATTGGTGCGCTGGTTGCGCCAGACTCCTCAAGCGCAAGGACTACAGTTTAAAGCTGTCCCTGCTAAAATGATGAATATCATTCAGGCCTGTCATTTACAGGATGATTTACAAATCATTCAGTAAATAAAAAAGCACCGAAAGGTGCTTTTTTATTGTTGATACATTTTAAAAGTAAATTCCTTCCTTTATCAAAAGGAGGTTAGGAAGGATTAAAATATGACCTCACCCTAACCCTCTCCTAAAAGGCATAGGTATCTACACATCTATGAGATACCTAATGCCATTGTGGCTATCTCATTGAGTTCATCTATTGAATATTCCGAGAGCAGTTGAAGAGTGTTC
>NZ_JBBCWZ010000060.1:0-18205 GCF_037145695.1 Acinetobacter sp. USHLN143 | reverse complement strand
ATTATAAGTCTCGGCAAGTTGTGTGCAGCTAATAGAGTTCGGTTCTGTCATGAGAAAGCCCATATAAATGGGTAATGTACAAGTTGCTGTAGAAGCATGTTTAATTCGTCTAATCACAGATACTTTATAAAGTATTTTAATACTTTTTTGAATCCGTCAATGCGTAAGTCCTACAAAATTTAATAATTGGCATAATACTGCCAAGGAAAAACAGTTTTGACTGAGATGGAATGTCTTAAATGGATTTAATTCAGGCAAATGGACAACCACGTTATGGACGTTTCAAGGAGCTTCCAAAAAGTATTGACTATCAGGCATATCAATACAAAAATCCTTATGGTCATGTGCTGTCAGGCTGGCGTAAGCATCTAAAATATAAAAAATTCAAATTCTGTAGTATTCAGCACGAGCATTATACGATTGGATTGGCAATTGCCGATATCGCATGGGCAGGGCATGGTTTTGTCTATGTCTATAACCATATGAGCAATGAAGTGCTGGAATGGAATGCGATTAATTTCCTGTCACGCAACACTGTGCTGGATGAACAGCCACTGTTTAATCATAGTTATTTCCATAAGTCACCTTTTCAGATCGATATCCAGCATGCCAACGGCGTGCGTTATATCAACGTCAGCAAATACGGCGAAATTAAACTCAGTGCCCGGATTTTCTGTGCCGGAACCGATCCACTGAGTATGTGCAGTCCGACCGGCATCAATGGCTGGACCTATACTCAGAAACTGACCACTTTGGGCTGTGAAGGCTTTTTCATTAACAAGCAGGGTGAAACCATTCAGTTTAATGAACGCAGCTTTGCTTCTCTGGATGATACCTGTGGCTTTTTGCGCCCGGAAACGGCCTGGTTCTGGTTGTCCTGTAATTTCTGGGATGTGAACCATAATCGGATTGGACTTAATCTGGCTTCAGGTGTGAATGAAAGTTTTGGCAATGAAAACTGTCTGTGGATCAATGGCAAGATTTATCCGTTGGCCGATGTGCTGTTCCAGCAGGAATCGGAAAACCAATGGACGATTCAGTCGCTGGATGAAAAATTGAATCTGATGGTGAGTACAGGCTGGCGCCGTTATGAAAATCTGAACCTGCGTCTGGTCGGAAGTCAGTTTAGTCAGTGGCAAGCCAAGGTTTCCGGAACGATCCAGCAGGATGATCAGGAAATTATTTTACTGAATGAATATGCCTTGCTTGAGCAGCATTATGCCAAATGGTAAAAGTGCAGGACATAAGACCTAATTTAAAAGCCTTCAATTTTTGAAGGCTCTTTTGATTTGAGCTTAATCTTTGGCGGCCTGCCAGAAGGCTTCACCTGCTTGAATTGGATCATTGGTTTCGGCTAAGGTTTTTACCCAGACATCGTATTGCGCAATCACAGGATGTTGACTGGGATGAAAATCTTTTTTAAACCAGTCCCGATATTGTGGGCCCATACGGGTCAAGGTACCGTTACGGCCAAACAACCAGGGCAGTCCTTTCAGGTTCATTTGCAAACGCTCTAAGACACTGAACCCATCATGTTTCAGCATGACATTGGCGCGATAGGCAGTATAACTAAACATCAAAAATGTCGTGCTGAGCAGGGTCATTTTGCGCATCCATTCAGGTGTTTTTGCAATATCTTTCATCACGTCAAAAGCCACATCACGATGTTCCATTTCTTCAATCGCATGCCAGGCAAACATGGCACGTACATAAGGATGCCCGTCTTTTAAGGTGGATTTTTGACCGTAAAAAGTTTCAGCCATCAGCGCAGTCAAGTGTTCTGCCGCTGCCGTCGTGGCAATATTGAACTGTGCTGAACGATGTTTGAGGTCATGAGCGAACATATTATTCAGACGCTCAATAAAATCATCGACAGGCATGCCTTGTTCACGCATCAGCTGGTTCATTTTCTCATGGGCAATGCCGTGCTGTGCTTCCTGACGAATAAAATCTGCCACACGTTTTTGCAGCTCCGGGTCTGTGATCTGATCTCGGAACAGGCGCACACTCTGAATAAAATAACGCTCGCCATCTGGAAAGGTCAGGCTCAAGGCATCGAACATGCGGGTCAGAAAGGGGTCACCGCCAAACCAGTAGCGCGGGATTTCATCCAGTTTAAAATCAAGCTGGGTCCGGACCACGGGCTTTATTGAAGATTTTAATACTGCATTCATCTTATGAATTCTTTTTTGTGACGATGCTGACAGTATGTCGGGGAATGCCGTAATTGTTTTGACAGTGCTTGCCAATTTTTATACATTTTATGCCAAATGAAAATAAAACTGCTTAGACTAAAGCAGGCAGCGGGAAGCGCGCATGCAAGAAATTAAAATATCCAATGGTTATATTCAGCTTTGGGCGACTTATCTGCGCAGTCTGCAAATTGAGCCTTTGGAAGCTGACTTTCTGCAAGATGTACATGAAGCGCTTGTCCCCCTGATTGATCAGCCTTTTGCCACGCAAGTGCCGCTGGAATTATTAAATCAGCTTCTGTTAAGAACCCGGCAACATTTAAACTGTCCACAACTAATTTTCGAGATCGTGCAGGTTATTCGTCCAGAACATTTTGGCGTGCTCGGTTATATGGCTTCGCGAAGCAGCAGCGTTGCGGAAATGATCCGGCATATCATTCGCTTTCAACGACTGGTGATTGATGGCAGTGAGTTTGTACCTTTGCAATTGAAGCAGCGTGAACACAGTCTTGAATTATTTTGGGCCTATCTGGATGAAAAATATAATCTGTTAAATGAGCTGACCATGGCCGCGATGGTGCAGTTGGGGCATGTCATTTTGCAGGATCATCAACTGTTACTGCACTGTGTACGTTTTGCCCATGCGCCCGACAGGGGGCAAATGCATTATCAAAAGTTTTTTGCCAGTGAGGTGAGATTTTCTCAGGACTATTATGGCATAGAGCTGGATTTGCAAGGACTGGCACATGGGTCTGAGCAGGCTGATCCAATCCTGTTGCAGCTACTGGTTCATCAGGCAGAACAGGCGATTGCAGCCAAGCCGCCCCTTGAAAATCATTTGGAACAGGCGCAGCAAATGATTGCCGAACAGCTGCGGACCCAGCATCAGGCCATTAAAGTTGAACAGCTTGCCCGGCAGTTGTTGATGTCGACACGTAGTTTGCAGCGCTTATTCAGTACACAGGGCACTTCATTTAAAAAACTGCTGGAACAGCAGCGGATTAAACGTTGCGAGCTGTTGTTGCAGCAGGGATTAGGTCTGACCGAGATTGCCGAGCAGCTGGATTATTCTGATCAGTCGGCTTTGGCACGGGCCTATAAGGCAGCCACCGGACAGACCTTGTTAGAGCGAAAAAGGCAGTTACACAAAGCACGAAGCTGAAAAAAGCGACCGGTATCGGTCGCTTTTTTATTTTCGCAGGATGATGGATTAAGTGCTTGCTTTCACCTGAGGGAATCTAAACGCGATCGCAGCAATCGCAAAAATGGCCAGAATCCAGCAATAGTACACACCACCAATCAGTTCAACCGGCGAGATTTTTGCAATGGAACAGGCCAGTAGTAACTGTGCGCCATAAGGAATTAAACCCTGTACCACGCAAGAGAAAATATCCATCAGTGCCGCAGAACGCTTGGGATCCACCCCGTATTCTTTGGCGACTTCACGCGCCATATCACCAGACAGAATAATCGCCACGGTATTATTGGCCACAAAGATATTCGAAAACACCACCAGAAAACTAATCCCGATTTCGCCGGCACGTTGCTTCCCAACTTTAAATAGACGGGTCAAGCTATAAATGCGCTCGATCAGCCAGCGTAAACCGCCTTCTCGTTGCATGATCGCCGAGAGGCCACCCAGGAACATCGACAATAACGCCACTTCAAACATGCCGACAAAGCCATCATAAATTGAAGTATTCAGTTTGAGCAGATCAAATTCAGCTGTGGCAAACAGGCCAAACAAGCCGGAAAGTAACACCCCAATGGTCAGCACAGCGAGAACGTGTAAACGGCTAAAGGCTAAAATAAATACGGCGATATAAGGTAAAACCAGAAGCCAGTTAAAATCCTTGTATTCCACTGCATTGCTACTACTGGTACTCAACACGTAAATCAAAATAGTGACGATTGAGGCTGGAACCGCAATCCAGACGTTGACCCTGAACTTGTCACGCAGTTGTACGCGTTGGCTGGTGGTCGCCGCAATGGTGGTGTCTGAGATCATGGACAGGTTATCACCAAACATGGCACCACCGACCACTGCACCAATCGCATAAATCACATCAATATCGGTAACCTGGGTGAAACCAAAAGCGATTGGCGCACAAGCCGCAATGGTGCCCATGGAGGTACCCATCGCCGTGGCAATAAAGGCCGAGATCACAAATAACATCGGCAGAATAAATGTGGGTGGAATCACCGACAGGCCCATCTGCACGGTGGCGTCGACGCTGCCAATGGCGCTACTGACGCTGGCAAAGGCGCCGGCCAGCATAAACACCATAAACATCAGAATTAAGTTTGGATGACTGGCACCTCTGAGGAATTCCTCAATGCCCTGGTTGAGTTTGCCGCGATACACTAATGCAGCCAAGATAATCGCAGGCAGGGCAGCCACAGGCGCTTTCACCTGATAGAACGCGAACTCGGTTCCGATCAGGGAATGATAGATCCCGCTACCCAAAAATATGGTTAAAAATACAATAAGCGGCAGCAGTGCAATGGCGCGTGCCTGCACTGTAGCCTCAGAATCAGTCTGCATAGGAGATAAAAAAGTAAGAGAATAGGACTAGTATAAAGCAGGTTTTGCTATTTCAGAAAACTTTAAATGAATGCGCTAACATCTGCATTTTTATTAATTTTTATATGATAAAAATAAGTTTATCTAAATATTCAGGATTTTAGGTAATAGCAAAATTAGGCATCTTTGATCATTGAGAAAAAAATCAAAATAATCGTAAATAGACCCTTCCGAATTGTTTTGAAATCTTCGCACAGGAAATGAAGTACTCGAGGTCGGTATCGCAGACTGTTCATTGGACAAAAAATAGCGTTACAATGCGATGTCTTGTATTTCTACATAGTCAATGCCTCAAGTTTGAAACACGTTAAGGAAAATACCACCCTATGTCACGTTTAGCCACACGATTTGGACAACTTAAATCTCAACAGCGTAAAGCTTTAGTTTCTTATGTCATGGCGGGTGATCCGCATCCAGAAGTCACAGTGCCTTTGCTGCATGAGATGGTGGAAGCGGGTGTCGACGTGATTGAGCTGGGACTTCCTTTCTCAGACCCGATGGCGGATGGGCCGGTGATTGCGCTAGCTGCCGAACGTGCTTTGGCAGGTGGAACCAATACGCTAGATGCCCTGCAGATGGTGAAAGAATTTCGTTTGAAAGACCGCGAAACACCGGTGGTGCTGATGGGTTATCTGAATCCGGTTGAAGTAATTGGCTATGAAAAGTTTGTGGCTTATGCCTATGAATGTGGAGTAGACGGTGTGCTGCTGGTGGACTTGCCACCAGAAGAAGCACAAAGTCTGGGTGAAGTACTGGAAAAATATGACATGGATCAGATTTTCCTGCTGGCACCCACTTCAACCGATGCACGTATTCAACATGTAGCAAAACAGGCCAGCGGCTTTATTTACTATGTGTCACTGAAAGGCGTGACCGGTGCAGCAACTTTAGATGTCTCTGAAGCCGCTGCACGCATTCAAAAGATTAAAGCTGTGACTGATGTTCCTGTAGGCGTAGGTTTCGGTATCAGTGATGCTGCATCTGCGAAAGCGATGGGTGTTGCTGCCGATGCAGTTATTGTGGGTAGTGCGTTTGTAAAGCAGTTTGCAACGCTCGCACCAGAACAAGCCGTTATTGCAACGGTGAATAAAGTCAAGGAGCTTCGAGCAGCGCTCGATGAGTTAGTATGAGTCAACAACTGAAATCAGGCAAAATTCTGAGCCCATCGACCCCATGGACGGAGCGTACTGTTCCGGGCATTCAGGTACCCGATGAGCAAACGGCATATAAAGCGACATTTACCGAGCCTACGATTGAGTGCCCTGAATGTCATGCATTGGTGACCCGTACTGCGATGTCATTTAATGCTTATGTCTGTCCGCAATGTGATGAACATTTGCGCATGAAAGCCCGCGAACGTCTGAACTGGTTCTTTGATCAGGTACAAACAGAATTGGGTCAGGAATTTATAGCCAAAGATCCGCTGAAATTTGTCGATAGCAAAGCGTATCCCGATCGTATGGCTGAAGCGCAAAAGAAAACCGGTGAAACTGAAGCACTGGTGGTAATTCAGGGTTTGCTGAAAGGCGTACCGATGATTGCCTGTGCGTTTGAGTTCGACTTCATGGGCGGTTCTATGGGCACAGTGGTCGGTGACCGCTTTGTTCAGGCTGCAGAACATGCGATTGAAGCTCGTCAACCTTTGATCTGTTTTGCTGCTTCGGGTGGTGCTCGTATGCAGGAAGGCATGTTGTCCCTGATGCAAATGGCGCGTACTTCGGCTGCGATCCAGCGTTTAAAAGAAGCAGGTCTGCCTTATGTAGTGGTATTGACTCATCCAGTGTACGGCGGTGTGACCGCATCATTGGCAATGCTGGGTGATGTACATATTGCTGAACCGAAAGCGATGATTGGCTTTGCCGGTAAACGTGTGATCGAACAGACTGTACGTGAAAAACTGGAAGAACCGTTCCAGCGCGCGGAATATTTGCTTGATCATGGGGTAATCGATCAGATTGTTCACCGTCATGCATTACGTGATACAGTTTATCGTATCGTTACGAAGTTGATGAATTTGCATTGAACACAGCACCCTTAGCAACAGATTCTTTAAATACATGGCTCGATTATTGGAGCCATGTTCACGTTACGGGTATTGATTTAGGTCTGGAACGGGTTATTCCTGTGGCTGAAAAGCTGGGCGTGACATCTCCAGAGGCCAAAGTGCTGACGGTGGCAGGAACCAATGGTAAGGGTTCGACCACCACCACGCTGGCCGCGATCCTGAATGCGCAAGGCTTCAAGGTCGGGCTATATCAATCCCCCCACGTGTACCGTTTCAATGAGCGTGTTAAATTGCGCGGCATTGAAGTGGAAGATCAGTTGCTGATAGATGCTTTTGTTCAGGTCGATCAGGCTCGTCGCGAATGCGGTTTGAGCCTGTCTTTCTTTGAAGCCACGACACTGGCTGCTTTTGTGATTTTTAAAGATCAAGGCTGTGATGTCTGGGTACTGGAAGTGGGTTTAGGCGGCCGTCTGGATGTGGTCAATGTGGTCAATCCAGATGTGGCGGTAATTACCAATATTGGTCTGGATCATACCGACTGGCTTGGTGACACCATTGAGAAAATTGCTTTTGAAAAGGCCGGAATTATTCGCCCGGATATTCCCGTGGTATTTGGTGGACAGCAACAGATCCCGCAAGCTATTCTAAATAAAGCCCAAGAATGTAAAGCACCCTTGTATGCAATCAACCGGGATTATTTTTATGAAGCCTTTGAAGATGGCCAAAGCTGGGCTTTTGCTTCATCAGGTACGACCTTAAAACTCCCTACAGGTTCACTGGCATTAGATAATATTTCTACCGCCGTGGCCGCCATTCTGCTGAGCGAATTAAACGTCAGCCAGCAGGCAATTGCACAAGGCATTCAAACGGCAAAATTGCCGGGACGTTTTGAAATCCGTCAAATCCAGAATAAAACCGTGATTTTTGATGCAGGACATAACCCGCATGGGGTGGAATTTCTGCTGAAACAATTACGAGATTATTTAAATTACAATCAAAAATATAATGAAGTCATTTGTGTATTTTCAATGCTGGCAGATAAAGATATAAATTCTGTCGTCAAGTTATTGAAAGACACGGTTCAATTGTGGAAAATTGCACCATTATTCGTCCCACGTGCGGCAGAGGTCACAGTTTTGGCTGATGCTTTAAGCGGTGAGGCGGTAGAACAATTTGACAATGTAAAATTAGCTTTTAAATCAGCACTGGATCAAACAGATAATAATCAGCTGATTTTGGTATGTGGATCATTTCATACCTTAGAAGCGGTATGGGAGTATTTGGAAGAATGTCAATGAATAACAAACAGCGCTGGATGGGCGGTGTTGTTTTACTCGGTGGTGGTGTTTTATTGGCAGCATTACTCCTGAAAGGCCAAGATGAAATCAATCAGGACCGTCAGCAAAATCCGGCACAGGCTGCGGAAGTTGAAAATAAAGAGACAGGCAATCATTCGCTCGGTTCTTTGACGGTCGATGTGGAAACAGAAAAGCGTTTACTTGAACAGCAACGTCGTGACCGGGAAAAATCGGTTGCAGAGCAGGAAGCACGTGCAGCCGAATTTTTAGCGATGCAACAGCAGGCTGAAGCAGATGCTGCGCGTAAAGCGGCTGAAGAATATGCTGCCCTGAATGCACACCGCCTGGGACAGCAAAGTTCCGATAATATTCCGCCAGAACTGGTTGAAGACGAACAGGCCAAGCAGAAACGTCTGGCTGAAGAAAAAGCGGTGCAAGAAAAAAAGTTAGCCCAGCAGCAGCTGGACCAACAAAAAGCCAATAGTTCTACTGATGCAGCCAAGAAAGAAGCAGAGCGTAAAGCTGCTGAAAGTAAAGCCGCTGAAGAAAAACGCAAGTTAGAACAACAGCAAAAAGCCGAAGCAGAACGTAAGGCGGCTGAAGCAAAACGTAAAACCGAGGAAGAGCGTAAAGCGGCTGAAAAGAAAGAAGCTGAACGTAAAGCAGCCGAAGAAAAACGTAAGGCCGACGAAAAGCGTAAAGCTGAAGAAGCTAAGAAAAAGGCTGCAGCCGAAGAAGCCAAGAAGAAAGCAGAAGCTGAACAGGCGCGTAAGTTACTGGAAGGTGAAGAGGACAAGCAATGGATGGTGCAGGTGGCACTGGCAGCGAATGAAGCCAATGCGGATGCTGTAGCAGCCAAACTGCGTGCCAAAGGTTATAAGGTCACCAAAAGCTCAACTTCTAAAGGTGTACGCATCATGGTGGGGCCGTCCAAAGACCGTGAGACTGCAGATGCACTTCGTAAGAAAATTGCGTCTGATGCCAGCCTGAATATGAAATCAGCTTGGGTGAATGACTGGGTGCCGCTGGATAAGCGTTAATTCTTTGTATTAACCAAAGTTTCTGTAAATGGATTCGTGAGTTGCTCGCGAATCCATTTTACATTTTCAGGGGTGAATAGATTGTCAATATTGCGCCAAATGGCATGAAAGCCATAACCGCCATGTTTCATTTCCTGTAGTGCCTGCTCAATCGGCCAATGTTCAAAAATAATCCGGTACATGGCGACACTGGCACCGGTTCGGTCTGAGCCGTGATAACAATGCAGGAGCACCTTTTGATGATTTTGTTGTGCTTGCTGAATCAGTAGCATAATTTTCAATAAATCTTCCCGATCAATTGCCCAGGTATGTATGGGTACATGATGCAGCTGAAATTTTTCATTGCTCAAAAGAAAGCTGTCTTTATCCCGTGAACGTAAATTAATAACCACATCGATCTTATGCTGTTTTAATAAAGGAATGAGTTCAGTTGAAGGCTGCTCACTACGATAGACAAAATTGCTGATTTGATGAAAATTATGATTCTGATGAATGGGCTGTCCCCAATGCTGAGGACGTTGAGGTTCAGGCAGGGCCGGCGTGGTCATACAACCTGTCAGGAGGCAGCTCATCAGGATTGGAAATATGCAGATTTTCATACAGAGCATAGATGTTGTTTTTGTTATTTCAAGTTTAAAGTGGATATGGAATTTTGAATATAAAAAAGCCTATCCGAAGACAGGCTGTATCAACAAATCGAATCCGTGGCACGTCAATGTCGTATTCGATAAAACATAAAATCTGGAAAAATAGAGTTTCTCTTATTCTTTACTACGAGCTCCATCTTATCCTGTGCTACGCGCTTCGCTTGTCTTGCGCAAAATTAAAAAGGAGTCCTTTTAATTTGTTGCTCGAAGCATAGCTTCTCACCTTGCGCAAGGGCAGAGCAGTGCTCTGCTTATCCTTGCTCAGGATGGGGCGTTAAGCGCAGGTAAGGCGTGACCGCTGTATAACCTTTTGGAAAACGTTGCTTGATTTCTTCCTCATCTTTCAGTGAAGGGATAATCACAACATCATCACCATGCTGCCAGTTCGCAGGCGTGGCCACTTTATGTTTATCGGTGAGTTGAAGTGAATCCACCACACGCAAGATTTCATGGAAATTACGGCCGGTCGATGCAGGATAAGTAATAATCAAACGGACTTTTTTATTGGGATCAATGACCACTAAAGAACGAACCGTTAGAGTTTCACTGGCATTTGGATGAATAAAGTCATATAGCTCGGAAACTTTACGATCCTGATCGGCAATGATCGGGAAATTCACCGTGGCGTTCTGGGTTTCATTAATATCTTTAATCCAGCCATGATGCGACTCCACATCATCAACTGACAAGGCAATCGCTTTAACACCACGTTTTGCAAACTCATCTTTCAGTTTTGCGGTATAGCCAAGTTCAGTCGTACATACCGGTGTATAGTCGGCAGGGTGTGAAAATAAAATGCCCCAGCTATCACCCAGAAAGTCATAAAAATTAATCAGGCCTTCACTGGATTGCTGTTCAAAATTCGGTGCGGTATCGCCTAGACGTAAACTCATCTTTTTAGCCTCAATTGGTCTTTTAGTGTCGAGATAGGATTTAATATGAACCAATTTTTTTATGATTAAAAATAGTGTTTTTTGCTTTCTTTATGAGTAAATTGCATAAGTAGGATATCCATCTATCCAGAAGCGCAAAAATCAGTCACTTAATTGACTATGTTGCACAGGGAAAATTTGCTACATTACTTTGCCTTAGATCTTAGGGCTAGAACTAAGGATCAGATTTTTTTAGCGGTTTTACAGCAAAACCCTTGTAGTTCAAATTTCTAGCACCATAATAACGACTAAGAACATATTCATTTGACAAGCAAGATTTAGAGAGTCTATTCATGTTGGCAAGTCTGATCGGAGGAATCTTCGGTACCAAAAATGAGCGCGAACTCAAACGCATGCGTAAAATCGTAGACAAGATTAATGTGCTCGAGCCGACGATATCTACCCTTAGCGATGCAGACTTATCTGCAAAAACTGAAGAATTCAAACAACGATATAATAAGGGTGAAACCCTCGATAAATTATTGCCTGAAGCATTTGCAGTCTGTCGTGAAGCGGCGAAGCGGGTGATGGGCATGCGTCATTATGACGTGCAGCTGATCGGTGGTATTACCTTGCATGAAGGCAAAATCGCAGAAATGCGTACCGGTGAAGGTAAAACCCTGATGGGTACTTTGGCCTGTTATCTGAATGCCATCAGTGGTCAGGGCGTGCATGTCATTACCGTGAACGATTACCTTGCGCAACGTGATGCCGAGTTGAACCGTCCATTATTTGAGTTTTTGGGTTTAAGCATCGGCATTATTTATTCCATGCAAAATCCGATGGAAAAAGCTGAAGCTTATCGTGCCGATATTACTTACGGTACCAATAACGAATTTGGCTTTGACTACCTGCGTGACAACATGGTGTTCTCGCTGGCTGAGAAAAAGCAGCGTGGTTTGACCTATGCGATTATCGATGAGGTCGATTCGATCCTGATTGATGAAGCACGTACCCCGTTGATTATTTCCGGTCAAAGTGAAGATTCTTCACAGCTTTATGCAGCCATCAATAATATTCCACGAAAATTACAGGCACAGAAAGAAGAGAAAGTGCCGGATGGCGGTCACTTCTGGATTGATGAAAAACAGCGTTCAGTTGAAATTACTGAAGTGGGTTTTGAAACCATTGAAAGTGACTTGATTGAAATGGGCTTGCTGGCAGAAGGCGAGAGCTTGTATTCAGCGTCGAACCTGAACCTGTTGCATCATGTCACTGCAGCGATCCGTGCCCATTATCTCTATCAACGCAATGTGCAATACATCATCAACGATGGTGAAGTGATTATTGTCGATGAAAATACCGGTCGTACCATGCCGGGACGTCGCTGGTCTGAAGGTTTGCATCAAGCCGTAGAAGCCAAAGAGGGTCTGGAAATCCAGCCGGAAAACCAGACTCTGGCAACCACAACCTTCCAGAACTATTTCCGTCTGTATAAAAAATTATCCGGTATGACCGGTACTGCTGATACTGAAGCAGCGGAAATGAAAGAAATTTATGGTCTGGATGTGGTGCTGATTCCGACCCACCGTCCAATGATTCGTCAAGACCATAACGATTTAATTTATTTAAATCGTGAAGGGAAATATAACGCGATTATTCAAGAAATTCAGCGTGTGCATGAAGCTGGTGTCGCACCAATTTTGATTGGTACAGCCACCATTGAAGCTTCTGAGATTCTGTCGGATAAGCTAAAAGCGGCAGGGATCCAGCATGAAGTACTGAATGCCAAACAGCACGAACGTGAAGCCGATATTATTGCGCAGGCCGGTGCGCCGCGTGCAGTGACGATTGCCACCAACATGGCCGGTCGTGGTACCGATATTCTCTTGGGTGGTAACTGGAAGGCGTTGCTGGCTAAAATTGAAAACCCGACTCCTGAAGATGAAACGCGTCTGAAAGCAGAATGGGATGTTAATCACCAGGCTGTGCTGGATTCAGGCGGTTTGCATATTATCGGTTCCGAGCGTCATGAATCACGCCGTATCGATAACCAGCTGCGTGGTCGTGCCGGTCGTCAAGGTGACCCGGGTGTATCGCGTTTCTATCTGTCACTTGAAGATGACTTGATGCGTATTTTTGCCGGTGATCGCGTAGTCGGCATGATGCGTGCCATGGGCTTGCAGGAAGATGAAGCGATTGAGCACAAAATGGTGTCTCGCTCGATTGAAAATGCGCAGCGTAAAGTGGAAGCACGTAACTTCGATATTCGTAAGAATTTGCTGAAATACGATGACGTCAATAACGAACAGCGTAAGATCATTTATAGTCAGCGTGACGACATTCTGGCAGAAAATTCACTGCAGGATTATATTGAAGAAATGATCCGTGAAGTGATGCAGGGTGTAATCGCCAACTATATTCCGCCTGAATCGATTCATGACCAGTGGGATAGTGAAGGTCTGGAACTGGCGCTGCGTGAAGATCTTTCGATGGATCTTCCTATCGGACAATGGCTGGAACAGGACCGTCGTCTGGATGAAGAAGCTTTGGTGGTGCGCATTACCGATGAAGTACTGAACCGCTACCGTTCACGTCGTGAACAAATGGGTGAAGAATCTGCAGCTTCGCTTGAACGTCACTTTATGCTGAATTCTCTGGATCGTCATTGGAAAGAGCATCTGGCGGCTATGGATTATTTGCGTCAAGGTATTCATTTACGTGGTTATGCGCAAAAGAATCCAGAGCAGGAATATAAAAAAGAAGCTTATAACCTGTTTGTAAACATGCTGGGTACGATTAAGTCCGATGTCGTGACAGATCTGTCACGCATCCACGTACCGACACCTGAAGAGCTGGCGGAAATGGAAGCACAGCAGCAGGCACAGGCTGAGGCAATGCGTTTGCAGTTATCTCATGAAGAGTTTGACGGCTTGCTGGCAGGTGAACATGAGGTGACGACCGAGCAAAATGTTCAGGCGAATCCTGTAGCACCAGTCTTTGAAGCACCGGCAAGTCGTAATGCACCTTGTCCATGTGGTTCAGGCCTGAAATACAAACAGTGTCATGGCAAGATCTAAACAGTGTTAAAAAAAATCAGAGCCACATGGCTCTGATTTTTTTATGTATGAAGATTTTTCAGAAATTGAATACTGTTTGCAGTCTTAGGAATTAAATGCTATTTAATGGCTCATTCAACACCTCAAAGTGGAATAACCTGAATGAAAAAAGTATTAAAAACGCTCATGATTGCCGCTTTGGCAATACCTGCCTTAAGTTTTGCACAAACTGCAGCGACCACAACAATTGATAAAGTTCAGCAAGCGGTAGGTACTAACACTGCTCAAGTACAACGTACCGATGCGCAAGTGACTGTAGCAAGCCCACGTACCGGCATCCGTTATACCTTTGCCAACCAGAACCGTCCGATTGTATTGCAGACCGCTGCGATTGCAGCTGCTAATGCGGCAAATGCAGACCGTATTGTTGCTACTAATCCTGCACTTTCTAGTGCAAGTCAACAACAAGCGAAACAGGCTTTACTAAGCGAATCTGGACAACTTGCACAAAATTAAAAATATCTTAATTTTAAAAACGTAGAAACCAGTCTTGATGACTGGTTTTTTATTGTGAAAACCCATAACAAATCTCAGGCTGGCTCAGGCTTTGGCTCGATTTTTTGTTGCAGATCAACTAAGCTGTATTTTTCTAAAACTTCAATATTGGACTTTAAAATGGCAGTTGGTGACGTATCTATGCCACAGATGCATGTGGTGAAAGGGGTTAAAATTGGTTCGGCTGAAGCCTATGTGCGCTATCAGAACCGACGTGACCTGGTGATATTTGAACTGGCTGCAGGCTCCAATGTTGCTGGGGTGTTTACCCAGAATGCCTTTTGTGCAGCACCTGTGCATGTATCCAAAGCACATTTGCAAGCGGGAAATCCACGTTACCTGGTAATCAATACCGGCAATGCCAATGCAGGAACAGGTCCTACAGGCATGGCAAATGCAGAAGCCACCTGTGCCAAGTTAGCTGAACTTGCAGGCGTACAGGCTGCTGAAGTGTTGCCATTCTCGACTGGTGTGATTGGTGAGCAGCTTCCAATGGAGCGTTTGCTTACAGGTTTACAGCCTGCGCTGGATTCATTGCGTGATGATGCCTGGGGCGATGCAGCGACTGGAATCATGACCACAGATACCACTCCGAAAGGTGCGTCAGAACAGTTCGAGCTGGATGGTGTGACTTATACCATGACCGGTATTTCCAAAGGTGCAGGCATGATTCGCCCGAATATGGCGACCATGCTGGGCTATGTTGCGACGGATACACCGATCAGCCGTGAACTGGTTCAACAGTTATTAACTGAAACAGTCAATGTATCGTTTAACCGTATTACAATTGATGGCGATACCTCAACTAATGACTCGTGTATTTTTATTGCCACAGGTCAGGCCGGTGGTGCTGAAATCACTTCGACTGAAGATCCACGTTATGCAGTGGTGCTAGACGTATTGACACGTACCATGAAACGCCTTGCGCAACTGATTGTACGTGATGGTGAAGGTGCGACTAAATTCATTACCGTGACTGTAGAAGGTGGTGGCAATACTCAAGAGTGCTGCGATATTGCCTATAGCATTGCGCATTCACCGCTGGTCAAAACCGCAATCTTTGCTTCTGACCCAAACTGGGGCCGTATTCTGGCAGCGATTGGTTATGCCGGTGTGCCAAATTTAGACGTTGCAAAAATTCAGGTTTGGTTAGATGATGTACAAATCTGCAAAGATGGTGGTGCGGCAGCAGACTATACTGAAGCAGCCGGTGCACGTGTGATGGCCCAGGCTGAAATGACGATTCGTGTTGATCTTGGACGAGGTCAGGCAAAAGATACGGTTTATACCTGTGACCTGTCGTATGACTACGTAAAAATCAATGCAGATTATCGCTCATAATTCAGATTGTTTATAAAGCCTCCGTTGTGGGGCTTTTTTTATACTTAATGATTTTTAATGACTGGTCAAAAATAGCATTTCGCCAGAGATGACCGGGATGTAGGGTGAAAGGTTCATTGAATAGTGAACCATGAGGGTAGAGTAAGAGTTGTTATGAATGATGCGACCAAATTAATAGCCAATGAAGCTAAATCGATTGTGCAGGCGCATTTAGATCGTTTAGGTGTTCCACAAGAACATCAAATGAGCCAGCAGGAAAAATTGGACAAATTTGCACAGATCAAGGCAGAGCTGGAAAAACAGGATGCTGTTTTGGTGGCGCATTATTATTGTGATCCTGAAGTGCAAGAACTGGCTGAACTGACGGGGGGCTGTGTTTCCGATTCACTGGAAATGGCGCGTTTTGGTCGCGATCATCCAGCTTCAACGCTTGTGGTAGCTGGTGTGAAATTTATGGGCGAAACCTCTAAAATTCTTTCACCCAATAAAACCGTGCTGATGCCAACTTTGGAAGCGACCTGTTCACTGGACTTAGGTTGTCCTGTCGATGAGTTTACCGCTTTTTGCGATGCGCATCCGGATCATACCGTGGTGGTTTATGCTAACACGTCAGCGGTTGTGAAAGCCCGAGCCGATTGGGTCGTCACTTCAAGTTGTGCAGTGGAAATTATCGAACATCTGGACGGTCTGGGCGAAAAAATCATCTGGGCACCCGATCAGCATTTGGGTCGTTATATCCAGAAAAAAACCGGTGCAGAGATGTTGCTCTGGGATGGTGCTTGTATCGTACATGAAGAATTCCGTTCACGCGGTATTGCCAATATGAAAGCACTCTATCCAGATGCTGCGGTTCTGGTACATCCTGAATCACCGATGTCTGTAGTCGAGATTGCCGATGCCGTGGGTAGTACCTCACAATTAATTAAAGCAGCACAGACTTTGCCGAATCAACGTTTAATCGTTGCTACTGATCGCGGTATTTTTTATAAAATGCAGCAGGCAGTGCCGGATAAAATTCTGATTGAAGCACCAACCGCAGGAGAGGGGGCAACTTGTCGTTCTTGTGCGCATTGTCCTTGGATGGCCATGAACGAGCTGAATGGTATCTTGCATGTGTTACAGCATAAAGATCAGGAAGTGCATGTCGATCCGGTACTTGCTGAACGAGCTAAACTGCCTCTAGATCGCATGCTGAACTTTAGTGCCGGACTAAAACGTTAAAATTTGTATAAAAAATGTCTGAAGCGATTGATAAATAAACGCTTGAAGCGTTTTTTCGGTTTTTTTTAAATATAGGTGTTGACGTCTCCGGGCGTCGCGCCTAGAATGCACACCGTACCGAACGATGTTCGATACGAAAGCTGAGATGAATCGGAGCATAGCACAGCCTGGTAGTGCACCTGGTTTGGGACCAGGGGGTCGTAGGTTCGAATCCTACTGCTCCGACCAATTCTTCAAGGCAAATGATGTTTGCATCAGTAACGCGCTTGTAGCTCAGTTGGATAGAGCATCCGCCTTCTAAGCGGATGGTCACAGGTTCGAATCCTGTCAGGCGCGCCATTTGGTCGCTTGATGTTAAGAATCAAAATGATGGTGGATGTAGCTCAGTTGGTAGAGCCCTGGATTGTGATTCCAGTTGTCGCGGGTTCGAATCCCGTCATTCACCCCAACTTTTAAAGTTGAAATCGGAGCATAGCACAGCCTGGTAGTGCACCTGGTTTGGGACCAGGGGGTCGTAGGTTCGAATCCTACTGCTCCGACCATCTCCTTCAAGATGGTCGAGATAAAAGATACCGCGTTAAGCGGTTTTTTTATGTCTGAAATTCAATGTGAATAAAAAATATACAATTGTTATCGGTGGCTATCATGATGAATGCTCGAATTCCTATTAAATTATTTTTCATCTAATAAAACTGTGCATTGAAGATTGCTTTCTTCTCGCATTGCTTCACTCTTAATTTTAATCATTCAACAATTTAACCAGAGTTCATCTATAGAGTGATTATCTTGTTGAATGGAATTTTAATGGATGGATGAGGATTATATTTTTAAAATGGGTAAGGGATTCCATAGTAAATCTATTTTATTAACTCATCTGTTGTGTTTGATCTGAAATAAAGACAATAAAAAATTTTTAGATAGATATAGCAATTAAATTAACTAGAAATACCCATTGATAAGTAAATAAACTACTTTAAAACATCAATAATTGAATAAATTTTGAGTGAAAAATAGAAAAACCTGTATTTTTTGTAGAATAAATAAACAGTCGTGATATTTTTGCTGAATTATTTAAGAATAGGGGTTGTATTGGGTTGGGAATACTGTAGAATGCACATCCATCGGCGGTGATGAAGATTAAAACTTCTGATAAAACAGTGACTTAGTTGAGTTTAATTGAGTTCGGTTTTAGAAAGAAAGTTTAAAAATAGTTTTCATTACTGGTTGACTTTCTAGAGATAGAGAGTAATATAGCCGACCTAGCTTGCTGGTGACGAATCAGCAAGAAGATCATTAAGAGATTATGAAGAACAACTTGTGTGGATTTTTACTGGTTGATTGATCGAAATTATTTTCATTGATTGATGGTAGAAATTACTCGAAGTTTATTT
>NZ_JBBCWZ010000059.1:0-18852 GCF_037145695.1 Acinetobacter sp. USHLN143 | reverse complement strand
GAGGTACACCAACCAAGCGCTGGAATTCAGAATCTGAAAAACGATTTAATTTCTGATATTTCATGAAATCTATATTGAGGCAGTTTTTACTTTCGCAAGAGGTCTAATATCCTTTTTGTTGTTTTTGCTAACTCACTAATAAAATGATGAACCCAATATTCAGGATGGGAAAGTATTATTTAAACAGGACAGGAGGATTGAATTCATCGAATAAAAATAAAATTATTTATAGGTTGTAAGTTTAATTTGAGATGAAAAAATTATATATATTTTAATAACGATTTTAAAAAATAAATGAATTTAATGAGTGCAGATAAAATAAAAGCCATTTTCAAAATGGCTTTTATTTTTAGAATGATAAATTAATAGGTTTTGTAAGGTAAAAACTTTCCGGATAATACGACGTTCACCCGATCTCCGTTTGGATTACTCTCACGTTGAATATCCATATTGAAATCAATTGCACTCATAATTCCATCACCAAATTCTTCATGGATCAGTTCTTTAATAGTCATACCATAGACGCTGACAACCTCATACCAGCGATAAATCAGCGGATCTGTCGGCACGCTAGTTGGCAGAGAACCTTTATAGGGTACGATTTGCAACCAGGCGATGGCTTCATCAGTCAATCCAAATATTTCACCAATTTTTTCTGCCTGTTCTTTATTAAAAGCCATCTGACCCAAACATGCGGCTGTCACCCATTCTTTAGAAAGGCCTATTGTTTCAGCGACATCTGCCCATTTGATAGACTTTAAAACTTTCGCTGAAATAATCATGTCTGTCACTTGTTGACGATGGCTAATCATAATCTTCTCCAATAGCTATATTTAAAAAATGACCGCTATAGATAATGCAGAGATTGTGCCAATATAATTATAAGGATGAAATTTTAAAATAATTTATAGGATTTTTATTAGCGATTTAAAATAAATGGCATGCTATTTGCTTTTATCTATATTAAATATGGCAACGGCGCCATGACACAATTGATCTGTTTGAATAATGCAAGGCAAAGACGCCTAGGGTTGAAATAGACCTTAGGCGTTTTTTATTTGCAAACAGGCAAGTAATTTATATAAAGGGGATAAAAATATGGCTTATCTTGCTCCTGCAGAGTTTGCAAAAAAAGTGGTCGATGCTGGTGAGGCAAAACTTCATATGGCCACGCGTGATGTTTTAATTCGTGCGTTTATGGCAGGCGCAATTCTGGCGTTGGCGGCAGTATTTGCCGTGACGATTGCGGTACAAACAGGGGTGCCACTGATCGGGGCGCTGCTATTTCCAGTCGGTTTCTGCATGTTGTATCTATTGGGCTATGATCTGCTGACCGGGGTATTTGTTTTGACTCCATTAGCCTGGTTAGACAAACGTCCTGGGGTGACGTGGGCCCGTATTTTAAAAAACTGGGGACTGGTTTTTTTAGGTAACTTTGCCGGATGTTTAACCGTGGCAGTGTTGATGGCCGCAGTCTATACCATGGGTTTCGCAGCTGAACCGAATGCGGTCGGGGTGAAAATTGCCCATATTGGTGAGGACCGGACTTTGGGCTATGCCGAATATGGTTTTGCTGGCTGGATGACGATTTTTATCCGCGGCATGCTGTGTAACTGGATGGTGTCACTCGGGGTAATTGGCGCCATGATGTCAACCACAGTCAGCGGAAAATTTATCGCGATGTGGATGCCAATCATGCTGTTTTTCGCCATGGGCTTTGAACATTCAGTGGTGAATATGTTCCTGTTCCCATTTGCCATGATGATGGGTGGTGATTTCTCGATTACAGACTATTTCTTGTGGAATGAATTACCGGTGGCACTGGGTAATTTAGTGGGTGGTCTGGCACTGACAGGTCTGGCGCTCTATACCACGCATGTACGTACTGGCGATAAAAAAGAATTCTAATCTGAGCATGATGATTTATGTCTTGAGATTAAAGGGATCAATTCGATCCCTTTTTGAGTATTTAAAATGAATAAAAAATTAAAGATCAGCATCGGGCAATATTCTTCCGCTGGAATCAAAGCACAGAATCAGGATTTCCATGGGGTCTATATTCCTGAAGGCCACGCGCTTAGCAGTAAGGGCATTGCCTGTGCAATTGCAGACGGGATCAGTAGCAGCAATGTCAGCCATATTGCAGCAGAAACTGCAGTCAGCAGTTTTTTATCGGATTATTATTCGACTTCGGATGCATGGAGTACTCAAACTTCAGCGGCACGGGTTATTCGTGCGACTAATTCCTGGCTCTATGCACAAACCCAGCAAAGCCGCGGGCGTTTTGATAAAGACCAGGGTTATGTCTGCACCTTTAGTGCACTGATTTTGAAAAAAAACAGGGCACATATCTTTCATGCTGGCGACAGCCGGATTTATCGCATTCAGGCACAAGCCATTGAACAGTTGACGGCTGATCACCGTGTTTGCCTGTCATCAACAGAACATTATTTAAGTCGTGCACTGGGTGCCGACCATCGTATCGATGTCGATTATCAGCAGCTTGAATTATGTGAAGATGATTTCTTTATCTTGATGACAGATGGTGTCTATGAATTCATAGATATTCAACTCATCTCGAATATGGTCGAGCAGCAACAACATCTGGATATTATTGCCAAGTCTATAGTCGAGCTGGCTTTAAAGCGGGGTAGTGATGACAATCTCACCATTCAAATCATTAAAGTGGAACAGTTGCCTGAGGAGGAATCCTTTCATATCAAGAGCCATGTTTTATTTCCGCAACAGCTGAGTCATGGTGATCTGTTTGAAGGTTATCGGATTGATAAAATCCTGCACCAAAATCATCGCAGCAGCCTCTATTTGGCGCATGATGAAGCGACACAAAATCAGTTGGTCATTAAAACCTTGTCTGTCGATGTGCAGGATGATCTCAAAGCCGTAGAACAATTTCAGCTGGAAGACTGGGTATCGAAACGCTTAAAACATGAAAATCTGCTGCAATGCTATCCACATAAGGGCAGCAAGAAGTTTTTATTTCAAAGTTATGAATATTTACAAGGGGAAAGCCTAAACCGATGGCTGCACCGTCATAAAACTGCTTTAACTTTACAGCAGTTGCTTCCGATCATTGAGCAGGTGGCCAAAGCATTGAATGCCATGCACCGTCTTGAAATGCTGCACCAGGATGTACGACCAGAAAATGTCATGCTGCTCGAACCAGCCGATACCTTGAAAGTGAAACTGATTGATTATGGATCGACTGCGGTCAGAGGTCTGGTTGAACTGAATCCCAAACATGCAGATGTTCCTTTGGGAACCTTGGCCTTTATGGCACCTGAATATTTTATTGGATGCTCCCCATCAGTAAAATCAGATCAGTTCTCGCTGGCGGTGATGAGTTATTATTTATTGACCCGACAATTACCTTATGGGACAGACCTTGCGCGCTGTAAGACCGAAAAGGACTTAAAACAGGTTCGATATCATCCACTCTATGAGTATCGACCGGATCTGCCGCATGGCTTGGACGCCATCTTTAAAAAAGCGCTTTCCATTCGCTCGGAGCAGCGCTATGAAGCACTTTCAGCCTTTATATATGATCTGAAACACCCAGATCTCAAATTTAAAAAATCAGTTTCACGCCCTATGCTTGAAAAGCATCCAGTCACTTTCTGGAAATCCTGCACAGCGATTCTGTTTTTGTTATTGCTCTGGGTATTTGCACTGTATTTTAGCCAATGAAAATAATCCAAATAAGCTGTTGAACGATTTTTTTGATTTAAATAAAAAATCAATAGTGATTTAAGTTGAGATGTAGTCAAAATATCTATTTATTCTTATTGCAGATTTTTATATTTTTACGATGATTGACTTTGTATTTTTGAAGATTATCCCTATAAAATAGCAAGTGCAGTTAAAATCTAAATAAGCATAAAAACATTGGAATAATAATTGCTTATTTTTAATACCATTAGAATAAAAAGGCAGATGAGACATGAAAATTCAATTTTTTAAGCTGATTTTAATCTTGGGCAGCAGCATGGTGATGAGCCAAACAAGTCTCGCCGGAGATGGTGGCTTGCGTTTTGCTGAGAAAAATCAGGAAATAGCGGCACAAATTCAGGCCAAGAAAAAAACGGCAGAAACACAGGCGCAGCCACTACAAGCAAAAGCCTCTACAGAAGCGAAATAGTAAAACAGCACTCATCCAAGAAGGTGAGCTGTTCAGGTTAGATCAGATGTATAAGATGTTGTGATGCGAAAACTAGTCCCTAACTTTTTAATACTGAAAAAAAACTCCCCATCCATTTTTAAGAACGGGGAGTTTTTGTATTTTTGAATCCTTGAAAAATTTATTGATTCTGTTCTTCGTCCTGTCTTTCCTGACGCAGTTGATCACGTTGTCGCTGTGGATCATGAAGACCTAATTGACCTCGCTGGATCTCGCGATCCTGTTTTTCTTGCGGATCAAGTTGCTCTTCAGTGAGTTCATCATCATTTCGGTCGGTTGGATTGGACATAGTCTTTCATCCTCTAAAATACTTTCTAATTTTTATTGTATGAATGCAGCAAAATTATTCTGTGACTTTTATACCGGAGTTAGTTTTCTATCTTGTTGCTGCTGTAAATTTAAGCGCTATTTTATAGACCAATTTAATAAAATTAATTTAATCAATAAAATAAAATTAATAAAAATTAAGGGAATAGCAATTCGAACCTATAAACCCAATAGGTGAATATATCTCATTATTCTGGTTTAAAAATGAGAAAAACTAAACAAAATAAGAGAAATGGGTTATGCTTAAGACAGATCAAGTGTCATCCATCTTTTGAAATTTCCGGTATTTTCCATGATAGAACTCCGCCATTTAAGAACTTTAACTGCTCTGCGGGAGCATGGTTCTCTGGTTGCAGCAGCAAGTGATTTATGTTTAACCCCATCAGCCTTATCACATCAGCTACGTGAACTCGACCAATGGTTCGGGGTTGAAGTAGTGAATCGGCGTAGTCGTCCCGTAAGTTTTTCAAATGTTGGGGAGCGGTTGTTAAAACTGGCAGATGAAATATTACCGCAAGTTCAAATTGCACAGAGCGATATCAGCCGTATTGTGCATGGCCAGACCGGGCGAATAGTTTTCTCCTCTGAATGTCATAGCTGTTTTGACTGGTTGATGCCACTACTCAATCAATACCGGATGCAATATCCGGATGTAGACCTGGATTTTGCCTCAGGTTTTGAATCGAATCCGCATGAATTATTGCAAACTGGAGAGTTTGATCTGCTGATTACGGCTGATCCGATTGCGCTTAAAGGCATTGAATATTTTTCGATTTTTGAATACGAATCACGCTTGGTTTTATCCAACACTCATCCACTGGTACGTGCGAAAGAGATTACTGTTCAGGAACTTGCTGAAGAAACGCTGGTGACTTATCCGGTGGATAAACATCGTTTGGACATTATGTCGCGCTTGTTTATTCCCGCTAATATTTTACCCAAAGCCATTCGTACCACCGACTTGACCCAAATGCTGATTCAGTTGGTGGCAAGTGGTCGCGGGATTGGTGCATTACCTGATTGGGTGGTAAATGAATATGAGCAAAAAGGCTGGGTGACATCACGCCGTTTGGACTGCGTGGCGCCTGAAGGCTTACGTCGAACTTTATATGCCGGCTATCGTACGGAAGAAAAACAGAAAGATTATTTTGAAGGCTTCTTGAAACAGCTGGATCGGTTTTCCAAAAAAAGACAGGTCTACTATAACTGATCAATCAATAGTTGAATGTCTATAAGCCCGTGATTCTTAAAAATCCTGCATCGTCAGGATTTTTAAAAATTGATTGTTTTTCTCTCAAGAATTCCAATTTTTCTATAAGATGATGAGGTTAATCTCGTCTACTTCGAGTCAGAAAATATACAACTTCGGCCAACTTTAGAAATTAAAGAACTGGTTTAGTCGATTATAAATTTTCTACTTATCACATTTTGCCAAGTGGAAATGCATTTGTGCAGAATTAAATATCATATTATTCAATATCAATTACTTAAAAATTAAGTTCTTGGAACTTGTGAGGATGTGGTTCTGATCTTGCAAGTTGATTTTTAATAAAAAGATTAAATAAAATAAAAAACATACGCTGATCAGTCAATTTTTTGGCAGAAAATAACTCCTGAAAATAACAACGTTGATCTATGCTACAGCATAATTTTTAAACTGATTTCCTCTCATAAAACGGAATCACTTATACAGGACTGTATAAACTCGCCATGCACATGACAAAAATTCCTCTCAAGAAAAGCCCGCTGAGCCTCATGATTCTGTCGATTGTCTCAGGTCATCTTTATGCTGAAACTGCTGTAGAACCGGGCAACGTTCAACAGCTGAATACCATTGTGATCAGCGCTGAGCAAAATGCCAATCCGCAGCAGCAATATCAGAAAGAGCTGGCTCAGGTTTCAGGAGGAACGAATTTTATTGGCGAGCAGCAGTTAGAACAGCAGCGACTTGCGACCACAGCCGATGTGTTCCGTTTACAGCCAGGAATTTATGCCCAGTCTGCAGGAAATGAAGGTGCAAAAGTCTCAATCCGTGGTTCAGGAATCAACCGGACTTCAGGTGCACACGCATCCGGTACGCACGTCCTGATTGACGATATTCCATTTACCGGACCGGGCGGCACAGCGTATGAACTGCTAGAACCCTGGTGGATTGATCATGTCGGGGTTTATCGCGGAGCCAATGGCTTTAAACAGGGTGGACTGGCATTAGGTGGAACAATCAATTACAAATCCAAGACTGGCGCTGATCAGGATGGCTCTGAACTAAAATATGAAATGGGCAGCCATGGTTATCAGAAATATCAGTTTAGTACCGGCCGAAAGCTGGATCAGATGGATTATTATTTGGCGCTGACGGGTACCCAGTTCGATGGGATTCAGGATCATGCTGAAGGCGATGGCAAAGGTCTGGCTTTTAATTTGGGCTATCAAATTAGTCCGGATATCGAAACCCGTTTTTATGCCCGTTACCGTGAGAGCAAACATTTAACTCCAGGGCGGATTAAACAAAAAGATCTTAAAAATAACCCTGAAACGGCTGACAGTAATTTTGTAGCTATTGACGCCAAACGGATCCAGCCGGGCAGTACCTGGCTGGCCAATACTACGACATGGAATCTGCAGGATGATGCAAAACTGACAGGAAGTCTGGCTTATCATCATTATCCGCTGGATCTACGTGAAAGTCGTTATCGTACTAATGTCGATTATGAAGATATTACTGCGCGCTTCCAGTATGAAAAGCCTTATCAGTTTCTAGGTCTGGAGCATCAGGGGCGTATTGCCTTGCGTAGCACCACTCATCGCCCGGACAGTGGGGTTACTGAAACTTTAAGATTTAATACAGAAATTGGTAATCAAACGTATCCGGTAGACACAGTTACCCGCCGCTATACCTATCGTGGTTCAGACAACGTGCTGCAATTTGATCAGGAAACTACATTAAATGATCAGTTCAAATTAGATCTGGGATTGGCAGCTGTGTATACCCATCGGGAAAGTGAAGTTACTTATGCAAATATTCTTCCCGACCCAGATTCAGGTCCTGAGGTAGATCCTAAAGTCAGTCGTTATGAATGGAATTTTGCACCACGACTTGGGTTGACCTATCAGCCGAATGACTCTGTGCAATGGTTTGCCAATTTAAGCCGCAGTATTGAGCCGGCACATCCCTGGGCGATGGCTTGGTCTTCACCTTATTATTATCCTAAAGACAATGGAGCTGCATCAAATCGAGTGCGTGCGCCAATCTATTTGGACACGCAAACCGCCAATAGCTTTGAACTGGGCGGACGTGGACAATCGGGCTTTGGAGACTGGGCACTGAGCTACTATTATTCTAAAGTAAAAAATGAACTGTTAACCTCTGAAATGATTAAAACCTATGAAGATGGATCGAATCGACCTTCAGAGCCAATTGCTGTTGAATCGAATGCCACGCCAACGATTCATCAAGGGGTGGAGCTAAGTCTAGATACGCCATTGCATGAATCCCAATATGGCGAACTGCGTCTGCAACAGGCTTATACCCTTAGCGATTTCCAGTACAAAAATGATCCATTGTTTGGCAAGAACCAGTTGCCAGGAATCCCTAAACATCTGTATCAGGCTCAACTAAGTTATGCCTTGAATAATGGCCTCTATATTGGTTTGAATACCGAATATGCATCGAAGATGGCACATGATTATGCCAATAGCCGATTCAGTGATGACTATCAGATCTGGGGCATTGACGTGGGTTATGCACCAGAACATCAATCGTGGAAAACCTGGATCAACTTTAAAAATATCACGGATGAGAAATATGCTGCGGTCGTGATTCCTGGTCTGAATGATAAAGGTGCTGATGTAGCGCGATCTTCACCAGGTGAAGGTTTTTCTACTTATGCCGGCGTGTCATTTAAATTTTAATTATTTAAAAATAAAAAGAGCGGTAAACACCGCTCTTTTTATTTATTGATAGAAAGGATTTATCAGGTTTCTAAAATTCCGGTAACGCCTGTCACAATCATATCAATGGCAATAGTACCGATTAAAAGCGCTGCAACACGACCGACGATATCGACATACAGGTCAATGTAGTTGGAATATTTATGCTGTAAATGATCATGCAGATATTTCATCAGGATCAGCAAGCTACAGGTCAGAAACAGGGTAAAGAAAATCACCAGAATGGTTTGCATTAAACTGAGCTGAATCCCGGTAATCACGGAAGCCGAAATGGTGCCGGGACCGATCATAAACGGCATGGCAATCGTACCCGCCAGATGACTGGGCGCTCCACGCATCACACCAATCGTATCAGCACCTTCAAAGACATAACGATAGCCAATCACCAGAAAAATAATACCGCCAAAAATCTGGAAGGACTCAAACCGTACATGCAAGACTTCATTAAAGAAGGCTTCACCGGTTTTTGCAAAAATGATGAACACAATAAAGCTGATCAGACTGCCCTGAATCAATGCCATGTTGAATACTTTTGCGTCGGAATTACGGATAATTCCGAGCATATAAATACTCATCAGAAAAGGGTTGAGCAGGGAGAAAAACAGGGCAAATGCATTCAAACTTTCTGACATCATTCAGTCCTTCCGTAGTTGAGATATCCTAGATTTCACGGTCCGGGAACAGCGGACGTTTACCTGGGCTGATCCGGTTAATATGCAGATACATCATATGGCGTTCATATTTATCCAGGATGTCATTGATCACCTGTTCCTTACTATAACCGACCAGATCGTTGCCCTGAGAGCCTTCAAACAGATAACTTTCCAGACGATAGTAATAACGTTTGGTTCGTTTACCACGTGAACTGAAATTTGGCGTGTCATAGCGTACCGGCCATATTTCATAGACAAAGTTTTCTTCTTCATCGAGCTGAATGGTCAGATCCAGGTGATACAGTTCAGGTTCTTCCTCAAGCGATTTTTCCTGAATATTTACTTGAATGCCTTTGTCAATTAACTCGGTTGCAACGGCCTCAATGGCTGGTTTGCAAACATTATCCAGCATGGTCCGGGTCTGGGGCAGGCTTGGATGCAGCATGACCCGGCTCAGACGCTTCTTCCAGTTCAGGATATCCACATTACCGACCACAGGCGCAGCATTCAGACTGGTACTGGCCTGCCGAAAATCCTCTAGACGCAAGGACTTATACAGTCCGGCCATCACAAAGAAAATCACGAAACTAAAAGGCAGGCCCATAATAATCGTGGTGTTCTGTAATGCTGTTACGCCATTCGCCATGAGCATTGCCAAAGTCAGCAAACCGATGGCAATGGCCCAGAACACACTCAGCCAGCGCGGTGAATCATGTTCAATATTAGTGAATTTGGTCGTGAAATTTCCCAATACCAATGCCCCCGAGTCCGCTGAGGTCACATAGAACAGTAAGCCGGTAATGGTGGCGACACCTGCAGTAAACATAAAGCCTGGATACTGCGCCAGCAGATCATAAAAACCATGTGCCGGATTTTCTAAAACTGTCGTAGCAAGTTGAGTATTACCATCAAAAATCACGCTGTATAAAGCACTGTTACCGAAAATAGACAACCAGGTCAGGGTAAATAACAGAGGAATAACCAAAGTCCCGGTGACAAATTCGCGAATGGTACGACCACGGGAAATACGGGCCAGGAACAGACCAACAAAAGGTGACCAGGCGATCCACCATGCCCAGAAGAACAGGGTCCAGCTATTCATCCACTCTTTCGGTTGTTCAAAAGGAAAACTGGTTAAAGAAAGCTTCGGGAACTGGCTGATATAGTCACCAAAATTTTGAATCAAGGCGGCTAATAAAAACTCGGTATTGCCTACAAACAGAATGAATAGCAGCAGCCCAATTGATACATAGATATTAATTTCAGACAGGATCCGGATGCCTTTATTGACACCGGCAGTGACTGAAATAATAGTAATAATCACGGCAACGGCGATGAGTGCAGTTTGAATCCAGATATTTTCTGGTAAATCAAACAATACATGCAGGCCGTAATTTAATTGCACAACGCCAATCCCGCAGGTGGTGGCAATCCCGAAAATCGTGCCGAGTACTGCAGCCGTATCCACAGTATGGCCAATTGGACCATTAATTTTTTTTCCAAAAATAGGATAGAGTGCTGATCGAATGGTGAGCGGTAAATTGTAGCGATAGCTGAAATAACCTAGCGCGACCCCAATCAGCGCATACATACTCCAGCCAGTTAAACCGTAGTGAAACAGGGTCCACACCATGGACTGGCGCGCAGCTTCAAAAGTTTCACCTTCGCCCACAGGTGGATTCATATAGTGGGAAAGCGGTTCCGCCACCGAGAAAAACATCAGGTCAATCCCGATCCCGGCAGAAAATAGCATCGCCGACCAACTCAGCAGGCTAAATTCTGGTTTGGAATGTTTAGGGCCGAGTTTAATCTCGCCATAACGGGAACAGGCGATAAAGACGATAAAAACCAGATACAGCGTTGCCGCCAGCAGATAATACCAGCTAAAGGTACGACTGACCCAGTTTAAGATATTGATAATGACTTGATTGGCTTGTTCATTAAATAAAATGGTAATGATAGAAAACAGCAGAATAAGCGTCGCCGAAAAATAAAAAACCACTTTATTCAGACTATCTTGCTTCTCTTCATTTTTCTTTTGCATAAATCCATGACCATCGTGTTGTTGCCGGATGATCTACAGTGCAGTGTGATTTAAAAGCAAAAGCCTGCGGTAAAGCTTCCTTGTTTTCGTGAATTACAAACTTTTGCAAATCCAAAACAAACTGCGCTGTACATCAAGGGTGAGCTGGCACTATAATTTTTATTAATTGAACGTTCAATTAAAAAAGCGTTTATGAATTGTTACATCATTCAGCTATTTGCTTTAGCAGAGTAACTTTCTATTGTTATATCCGTTATTCAGGTTAGTCTTATGCCAAAAGTTGGTATGCAACCGATCCGTCGCCAGCAACTGATCGATGCCACCTTAGCTGCAGTGAATGAGCTAGGTTTTGCAGAAGCTTCAATTAGTCAGATTGCTCAGAGGGCAGGTGTCTCAACCGGCATCATAAGTCATTATTTTCAAGGTAAAAATGGCTTGATTGAAGCCACAATGCGTTACTTATTGCAGCAACTGGGTAAATCTGTTGCACAGATAAAGATACAGGTTGATGACTTACCGGAGCAGCGCTTGTTAGCGATCGTACGTGGTAATTTTGCTGCTCCACAAACGGATAAGGCGGCCATGAAAGTCTGGTTGGCGTTCTGGGCTAGCAGTTTGCACCAACCTGAATTACACCGTTTACAGCAGATCAATCATTACCGTTTACATTCCAATCTTAAATATGAATTCATGAAAAAGTTGAATAAAGACCAGGCAGAGAAAGCCGCTCAAGGTTTGGCAGCATTGATTGATGGATTCTGGTTAAGAGGTGCTTTGGTAAATGGCGAAATTGACCCAGAACTGCCGATTGAACTGTGTAGTGAATATATCCGGCAACAACTCAAATAACCCACCTGCGAGGAAATTCCATTGACAACATTCAAACTGCAACGTCCTTATATTCATGGACAATATGTCGATGCAACGTCCAATAGCACGTTTCAAACGATTAATCCTGCAACAGGCGAAATTCTGGCAGACGTGCAGGTATGTACGCGAAAAGATATCGATCGCGCTGTTGAATCGGCACAACAAGGACAAAAAGTCTGGGCAGAAATGACGGCGATTCAACGTTCCCGTATTTTGAACAAGGCTGTTGCCATCCTCCGTGAACGTAATGACGAGCTGGCGCGTTTAGAAAGTCTCGACAGTGGTAAAGCTTTCAGTGAAACATCCACCGTCGATATTGCGACAGGTGCAGATGTACTCGAATACTATGCAGGTATTTTGCCAGCATTAGAAGGCCAGCAAATCCCGCTCAGAAGCAGTTCGTTTGTTTATACTCGCCGTGAACCTTTGGGTGTGGTTGCCGGGATTGGTGCATGGAATTATCCGGTTCAAATTGCCTTATGGAAATCTGCACCTGCACTGGCAGCAGGCAATGCCATGATCTTTAAAGCCAGTGAAGTGACGCCTTTAACTGCATTAAAACTGGCAGAAATTTATACTGAAGCAGGTGTGCCGCATGGTGTCTTTAATGTGGTTACCGGCAGTGGTGAAATTGGTGGTTATCTGACTTCGCATCCTGATATTGCCAAAGTGTCGTTTACCGGTGGCGTTTCTACCGGCAAAAAGGTCATGGCGCAAGCTGCAAATTCTAGCCTGAAAGAAGTCACGATGGAGCTGGGCGGTAAGTCTCCGCTGATTATCTGTGAAGATGCCGATCTGGATTTGGCGGCCGATATTGCCATGATGGCCAATTTCTATAGTTCCGGTCAGGTGTGTACCAACGGTACTCGCGTATTTGTGCCTTTGGCATTGAAAGCAGAATTTGAAGAAAAGATTTTGCAGCGTGTTGAACATATCCGTATGGGTGATCCACTTGATCCTGAAACCAATTTCGGTCCGGTTTCCAGCTTTGAGCATATGGAAAAAGTGCTGGGCTATATCGAAAAAGGCAAGATAGAAGGGGCACGCCTATTATGTGGCGGCGGCCGTGCTAAGGATGAACAGTTTGTCCAAGGAGCTTATGTCCTGCCAACCGTATTTACCGACTGCCGTGATGACATGACCATTGTACGTGAAGAAATCTTCGGTCCAGTCATGAGCATCCTGAGTTATGACACCGAGCAAGAAGCCATTCGTCGTGCCAATGATACCGATTATGGTCTGGCTGCAGGTGTCGTCACACCAGACTTAGCCCGTGCACACCGAATTATTCATCAGGTAGAAGCGGGTATCTGCTGGATCAATACCTGGGGTGAATCGCCTGCAGAAATGCCAGTTGGTGGTTATAAACATTCGGGTGTCGGTCGCGAAAACGGTATTGTCACGCTACAGCAATATACCCAGACCAAGTCAGTTCAGGTCGAACTCAGTCCTTTCCAGTCTGTATTTAGCGCATAAGGGAGGATTGGATGAATTACGACTATATTATTATCGGTGCAGGTTCGGCAGGAAATGTGCTCGCAGCGCGTTTAACTGAAGATCCGGATGTGAAAGTCCTGCTGCTGGAAGCGGGTGGGCCGGATTACCGTCTAGACTTCAGAACACAAATGCCGGCTGCATTGGCTTATCCATTACAGGGACGCCGTTATAACTGGGCCTATCTGACCGATCCTGAACCACATATGAATAACCGTCGTATGGAGTGCGGGCGCGGCAAGGGGCTGGGCGGTTCTTCATTAATTAACGGCATGTGTTACATTCGCGGTAATGCTATGGATCTTGAACAGTGGGCCAGCCTGAAGGGGCTAGAACACTGGAGCTATGCTGAATGTCTGCCGTATTATAAAAAAGCTGAAACGCGCGATATTGGCGGCAATGATTATCATGGTGATTCTGGACCGGTTTCGGTCGCAACACCTAAAAATGGGAATAATGAACTGTTCCATGCCATGGTCGAGGCCGGTGTACAGGCCGGTTATCCACGTACTGATGACCTGAATGGCTATCAGCAGGAAGGCTTTGGGCCGATGGACCGTACCGTAACGCCGCAAGGCCGTCGTTCCAGTACAGCACGTGGTTATCTGGATATGGCCAAAGGCCGGGATAATCTTACGATTATTACCCACGCCATGACCAACCGGATTCTGTTTAATCGTAATCAGGCAATTGGTGTGGAATATTTTGAAGGACAAAATACTTTACAGCCGATTCAGGTCTTTGCAGATCGTGAAGTATTGCTATGTGCAGGTGCAATTGCCTCGCCGCAAATCCTGCAACGCTCCGGTGTGGGTCCGGCTGAACTGTTAAAAAGTTTGGATATTCCTGTGGTTCAGGATTTGCCAGGCGTGGGTGAAAACCTGCAGGACCATCTGGAAATGTACCTGCAATATAAGTGCAAAAAACCGGTTAGCTTATATCCGGCACTCAAGTGGTATAACCAGCCGATGATTGGCGCTGAGTGGTTATTTTTAGGTAAAGGTATTGGGGCCAGTAACCAGTTTGAAGCCGGTGGTTTTATCCGCTCTTCAGACGAATTTGACTGGCCTAATATCCAGTATCATTTCCTGCCTGTAGCGATTAATTATAATGGCACCAATGCCATTCATGAACATGGCTTCCAGGCTCATGTGGGCTCTATGCGTTCGCCGTCACGTGGCCGTGTTCGTCTGAAATCCAAAGACCCGTTTGAGCATCCAAGTATTCTGTTTAATTATATGAGTACCGAGCAGGACTGGCGTGAATTCCGTGATGCCATCCGCATTACCCGGGAAATTATGCATCAGCCGGCATTGGATCCCTATCGTGGTGAAGAAATCAGTCCGGGAAAACATCTACAAACAGATGCTGAAATTGATGAATTTGTTCGTAATCATGCAGAAACCGCGTATCATCCATCGTGTAGCTGTAAAATGGGTGAGGATGACATGGCGGTTGTCGATGGTTATGGACGCGTACATGAAATGCAGGGTCTGCGTGTGATTGATGCCTCGATAATGCCTTTGATCATTACCGGTAACCTCAATGCAACTACGATTATGATCGCTGAAAAACTGGCAGACCATATTCGTGGCAAACCTGCTCTTGCGCCTTCATCGGCACCTTTTTACAAGGCGCCTCGCGCTTAAATCATGGTTTTATTCCTGTCATCTGGCAAAGCAGGAGTAAAACGAATTTCAATTTTTTCCCAAAGCCGGAGATAAAACCTCGACTGCTGTCGTTTTATCTCCGCTTTACTTAATACATTTATATTTTATGAAAATATTCAATCAAACAGTGCTGTTTGGCTGTGCTGCTGTTTCAAGTTTTTACTGTTATGCCGATGATGCGGAAGTAAAACAAATAGAAGCAAGCGGAAACTTGAGTGTGGTCTCCAAATACGTCTCCCGCGGTTTGACCAATGCGCCTGAAAATGATGATGTTGCTGTACAGGCTGCATTGAATCTGGCTTATGGTAATTTTTATGTCGGATATTGGGGATCTACGCTTGGATACTCTTATGCAGAAGTGCAGGGGCGTCAGGGACATCGTTCAGACAAATTCGAGCATAACTTTCTGCTGGGTTATACCCATAGCAGCGAAAATTATGATTGGGATCTATGGAACGCAACCTATTATTATCCGGGCGGCAAGCATACTACCGGAAATGAGCTGGGTTTAAATATAAGTCGTGCATTGAATGATCAGACCAGTATTGGCGCCAGTGTATCGACCTATCTGTATGATGTGGCTTATGCCAATCAGGGCGATACTTTTTATACGCTTAACCTGAATCATCAGTTGAATGATCGCCTGAATGCCAGCGTTACGGCAGCGGGAAGCTATTTTAACGATGAAGGCAAATATGAGGGCGGTGAACTGGGCGATACTGAAAAGCAGTTTGCCTTTCGTTATGCTTCTGCCGGACTCAGTTATGCGCTTTTACCGCAGTTGAGTGTGTCAGGTGAATATATCTTTGGCGGTTATGACCGCTATGATGACAAGCAGCGTAATCTTGCAGTATTTGCACTGAGTTATGATTTTTAAAATTATGAAATCATTCAGACTAGGCGGGTGAAAATCTGCCTTATCTGCAACTTTGATTAATAGTATAAGCCATGACTTGAAGTTGATTCATGCTCCGGCAGCTCAGGAAAGACTGAGGATCTGGTTTAATCTGCCAGAATTTCAGACAAATATTATCAATTTCATAAAATAATTCTATAATAGCGCCCATTCTCGGCAGCGTTATCCAGACACTTCGTCAAATGGTATAACCTGACCATTTTCTATTTTTCATTCAAGTTCTCCTCCGTGAACCGGCTTGTATATTCAGATTCAGCATCTTATCTGTCCGTGACGGCACATAAGAATATTTAGGTATCCACATGGAAATTAAGGTCAATTATCTCGATAATCTTCGTCAGGAAGCCAAGTTCGATGACTTCACGGTAATCGCCGATCAGCCGATCCGCTATAAAGGCGATGGTTCGGCACCCGGCCCATTCGATTATTTTCTGGCATCTTCAGCTTTATGTGCGGCTTATTTTGTCAAAGTCTATTGCGCGGCACGTGATATTCCGACCGACAATATCCGCCTATCTCAAAACAATATCGTTGATCCTGAAAACCGATATAAACAGATTTTTAAAATTCAGGTGGAACTACCGGCTGATATTTCTGAAAAAGACCGCCAGGGAATTTTACGTTCGATCGACCGTTGTACCGTCAAAAAAGTAATTCAAACCGGTCCTGAATTTGTCATTGAAGAAGTAGAAAGTATCGATGCAGATGCTCAAGCCTTGTTAATGCCAAGTCTGGCTTCTGAAAACAGTACATTTATTCCAGGTAAAGACCTTCCGCTGGAAGAAACCATTGCCAATATGTCTGCAATTCTGGCAGGCCTTGGCATGAAGATTGAAATTGCGTCTTGGCGTAATATCGTGCCGAATGTCTGGTCGCTACATATCCGTGATGCGCAGTCGCCAATGTGTTTTACCAATGGTAAGGGCTCAACCAAAGAAAGTGCGCTGGCATCTGCTTTGGGTGAATTTATTGAGCGTCTGAACTGTAACTTCTTCTATAATGACCAGTTCTGGGGTGAAGATATTGCCAATGCAGAATTTGTGCATTATCCAGATGAAAAATGGTTCCAGCCAGGTCCGAATGGCGAACTACCTGCAGAAGTTTTAGATGAACATACCCGTGAAATTTATGATCCTGAAGATGAGTTATTGGGTACCCATCTTTATGACACCAACTCGGGTAATAAGGCTCGTGGCATCTGTTCATTGCCATTTGTACGTCAATCTGATGGTGAAACCGTTTATTTTCCGTCGAATCTGATTGAAAACTTATACCTGAGCAATGGTATGAGCGCCGGGAATACGCTGGCTGAAGCGCAAGTACAATGTCTGTCTGAAATTTTTGAGCGTGCAGTTAAACGCGAAATTCTGGAAGGTGAACTGGCACTTCCGGATGTGCCTGAACATGTTCTGGCAAAATATCCAAAAATTGTTGAAGGCATTAAAGGTCTGGAAGAACAGGGCTTTCCGGTTCTGGTCAAAGATGCGTCATTAGGCGGCCAGTTCCCGGTGATGTGTGTCACCTTGATGAACCCGCGTACCGGCGGTGTATTTGCCTCATTCGGTGCCCATCCTAACTTTGAAGTGGCCTTAGAGCGTAGTTTGACTGAATTGCTGCAAGGTCGTAGTTTTGAAGGTCTGAATGATCTGCCAAAACCAACCTTTAGCAGCAATGCAGTGACTGAACCGAATAACTTTGTTGAGCACTTTATTGATTCTAGTGGTGTAGTGTCTTGGCGTTTCTTCAGCGCGAAATCAGATTATGATTTTGTCGAGTGGGATTTCACCAATAATGGTCAAAACTCGAATGCGGATGAAGCTCAGGAATTATTCACGATTCTTGAAGACATGGGCCATGAAGTTTATATGGCGGTGTATCAGCATTTGGGTGCCACCGCTTGCCGTATTCTGGTACCGGGCTATTCGGAAATCTATCTGGTAGAAGATCTGGTTTGGGACAATACCAACAAGGCTTTGTTATATCGTGAAGATATCCTGAATCTGCATCGACTGGATGATGAACAACTGCAAGCATTGGTTGAGCGTCTGGAAGAAGCAGATGAGGATGACTATACCGAGATCAAAACCTTGATCGGTATCGAGTTCGATGAAAATACTGAATGGGGCCAGCTCACTATTCTTGAACTGAAACTTCTGATTTATGTGGCTTTGCAGCAATTTGAAGAAGCTAAAGATCTGGTTGAGCAGTTCCTGCAGTTTAATACCAATACCGTTGAACGTGGCCTGTTCTACCAGTGCATGAATGTCGTTCTGGAAGTCATTCTGGATGATGAAATGGAACTGGATGATTATGAGCACAACTTCCGCCGTATGTTTGGTGATGCCCGTATGGATGCCGTTCTAGGTTCAATCGAAGGCACAGTTCGTTTCTATGGTTTGACCGAAACCAATATGCAGCTTGAAGGACTGGACCGTCATTTACGCCTGATTGACAGCTATAAGAAATTGCATGCAGCGCGTGCCAAGTTTGTGGCTCAGCAATAATCCATAGATGAATGACTAAAAATTTTCGTTATTTGTTTTAAATCTTAAAGATGGCTTACTCGGTTTCGAATAGGCCATTTTTATCTCTGACCCTATATGCAATCTTTTCTATTATTTTAGGACTTACGCACTGTTATTTATAGACTCTCTGTGGTAGCAGATGATTTTTATCGAGAATAAAGTCATCAATGAAGTTTTTGATAATTGGTCTAAATAATTTCTTCTGCC
>NZ_JBBCWZ010000058.1:0-20107 GCF_037145695.1 Acinetobacter sp. USHLN143 | reverse complement strand
CTCGAGGTACACCAACCAAGCGCTGGAATTCAGAATCTGAAAAACGATTTAATTTCTGATATTTCATGAAATCTATATTGAGGCAGTTTTTACTTTCGCAAGAGGTCTAATATCTTGCGTATTTTCTAGTCGTTGCTCACTTTGACAACATACCTGAATCAGCGCAAAAGTGATAAAGGGGAAGGCCCATCGAAAGATGGGCTTTTTTAATATGTATAGCTTATTGAACGAAAAGTAACTTAAAGCAAATGTAAGAAAACAGTTTATTAATACTCCCTATACTTTATTGATAAATTCACAGTGCTATAGTCATTTTGCGAAAACAAGAAGACGCAAATAATACGAAGAAAATGACTACAGCACTAGCCCGCTTATTTGAAAGAGTAAGCGGGCTTTTTAATTGAAAAATTAATGTAATATTATGCTAATGTATAAATTATAAGTTTATATATAATTCATGAATAGATTCTATCGCTGTAGTTTCTTTCCAATTTCAGCCTCCTTCCCTAAGGAGGCATTTTTTTGTCGATAGAAAAGTAATGTTCCAATGACTATTGTGTTTATTCAGTTACACAAATGATCATCGTTGACTCTTGAATGAATCTTTCAAATATTTGAGCATGATATTTTATTGGTTAAATAAGTGATGGATCGCCATGATAAATGAAGAAAAGCCTTTGAACTTTGACGACGATAGTGAGCCTCAAGATTTCGAAGATGAAGAATTTATCGATGATAAGAAAGAGGATGAAATGTACAATGCTATTACCAAAGATGGTTCTAGTGTTGATCCTGCGGATGATGGGACGCGTCATATTCGCCCTGAAGACGGTGATCCTATAGAAATTGAAGAGTAATAAAAAGCCCAATTCAATATTGGGCTTTTTATCGTCTGGTGGATGAGAATGAAAATACAATATTTCCCATTTAGAATTGAGCGGATTGATCAAAATCCCCATCTAGAAAATTTAAATAGTCATTGAAATGATTTTTTTCACTTAATAAAAAAGCCCCCATGAATGAGAGCTTTTATGTCAACTCAATCTAGCAGAATAGTCTAAGCTAATATTTGAAATGACATCCAATTAATCTTTAAAAGTATCATTTAACGCAGTTTGAACCGCTTCAACCCGTGCCTTGCAAGCTTTATAGGCGGTCATGGATTCTTCCACGATTTTCATCAAGTTATCAATATCCGGTTCTTGCTGAGATTCGAGCAATTCCGCATTCTTTTTCAAGATGTCATAGCCTTGTTGGAAGCTCAAAGTATCATGATTCATGAGGAAGTACCTGTATAAGTTGTGCTGAAAAAATGCCGTCATGTAATTCGACTTCAACCAGATCGCTGGACTGAATCTGTTGAATAGAGGCAACCACATGTTCTTGCTGGCGCACGATGGCATAACCCTTGGATAAAACATGTTTAGGATTTTGTAGTAGCGTTTCCCGCATCAGGGCATCAAGCTGCTGATTAATCAGCTGGGTATGCTGCTGGGCCAGACTGGTAGTATTGGCCTTGATCTGTTGCAGACGTTGCAGCGCATCCATAATCTGGTTGTTGGCCAGACTTTGAATCAGTTTCAAAAATTGATCATTCTGATTTTGATAAGCTTGAATCTGTTGCTGGGATAAACGCTGAATGCGCTGTAGATAATTCAGGACATCCTGGGTTAGTTCAAAGATATGATTGCGGATTCCTGCAATGACTTTACTCGGAGTATCAAAGGAGCGATGCGCAATCTCATCCAGAATGGTACGGTCTTTTTCATGCCCGATGCCGACCCATACCGGCACCGAACGCTTGCAAAGCAGGGCAGCCAGATCATAATCATTCAAATAAGCCAGATCATTGACTGCGCCACCCCCTCGTATAATCACAATCAGATCCGGGGCAGTGTTATAGGTCTGAGCCCATTGTTTGAGCGCTTGTGCCAGACTGTACATAATACTTTGCGGGGCGGTATTTCCCTGAAAAGTCGCACTGTGATAGACAAACTCACACACCTGCGCACGCTGTAGTGCATCGGCATCTTTTTTGAAATCTCCCAGGCCTGCTGCATTTTCGGGAGCAATCACCAGAATCCGGTTCAGGTCAAAAGGGCTGGGCAAGTTTTTATTGCGTTGAATCAGTCCTTCAGTTGTCAAGCGCTCAACAATCTGCTGATAACGCCGGGCAATATCTCCCAGGGTATAGCCTGAATCAATTTCAACGATATTTAAAGAAAAACCATACTGCGGATCGAAATTAGCTTTGACTTTAATCAGCACTTTCAAATCACGACTCAGCTCAATCCCGCTTTCACGTTCAAACTGCGTGACAATTTTCTGGGCACTAAATTTCCAGATGGTTGCTCGGCAACTGGCAATGACCTGATCACTATCGACTTCTTTTTCTGCCAGCTCCAGATAATAATGGCCAGCTTTAATACTTAGATTACGAATCTCGGCTTTGACCCATACTGGTGTATCGAAAGTGAGTTTGACCACTTCCTGAACCGTAGCAAGATATTCCTTGAGGGAGAGTTGAGGATCGTCTGTCATGCCAATAGAAAGTTTAAAATTCAATCAAATATTAAATCAATCCAGCACAGATCACAAATCTAAAAGTGAAGTCATATTTGATTGATGTAATGACAATGCAATGCTATTGAGGTGCATAATTACTTGGTTCAGACTATTCATCCGGAATTTTCGTATTTTGTAGAGGTTCTTCTCTTCTGTTTTTCTTGTTCATTGAAAGAAGTTATAGCGTTGAAGTCCTTAATTTACAAAGGTCTTATTTCCATTTTTTAATGAAAAAGTACGGTTAAAAATGTACACAGACTTGTCTCTGGCAAGGACAAGGAAATATGCTAAATTGGTGAAGAATTATTGAAGAAGAATAGGCTCTCATGAAAAAAACAATGTTGTTCGGTTTGCTGGCTTTCGCTCTAAGCGCATGTACCACCACGCCGCAATCTGAGACGGAAGCTCCTAAAATAGGTTCAGCGAATCCTGCAAGCGCTTATTGTGTCAATCAGGGTGGCAAGCTTGAGATTCGTACTGAAAGCAATGGTCAGGTCGGATATTGCCATTTAAAGAATGGTCAGGTGGTCGAGGAGTGGGAATTACTGCACATGAATCAACCTAAATGTATTGCTGATCAGGCAGCGGCATTGGTGGGTCAGTCCAATTTGACTGAAGCGCAAATCAAGCAGAAAACCAAGGCACAAATTGTACGTATGGTTGAGCCGGGTCAAGCGGTGACGATGGATTATCGTGAAGAACGAGTGACTGTAACGGTGGATCCTACAAGCAAAAAGATTATCCAGGCTTCATGTGGTTAATTACACAAAATGAAAAAGCCCATTAGTGGGCTTTTTTAATTCCATACAACTGGCATTTTGAAATGACAAATCTTCCCCGATCTTTTATATTGCCCCTCGGAAGGAGAAATTCATGAAAAAGTTATTGGCTTTATCGTTTATGCTGGCGCTGGCCGGTTGTGCCGAGAAGAAACCCTTAACCCCTGAAGAGCAGTGGCAAGGTTATTGTCGAAGCGTCGGTAATGCGGCGCGTACCATTATGCTGGATCGTCAGAATGCGATTGAGAAAGAAAAAGCAATCGAGCATGCTAACAAGATCGATGATGAAACCACCAAAGGTTTTATCCTGAATATTATTGATGAAGTCTATGCGATTCCAGCCGAAGAGATTAAGGTAGATGTAAAAGCAGCCCGTGAAAAAGTCCGCGCTGAATTTACTGCAAAGTGTATTGCGACACCGCATGATGAATTACCAGATTACAAACCGTTCTAAAGGACGGTTTTTTTATATCTGGATAAAATTTCCAACTAATATTTCCCATTAAATGTATTTAAACATACGCATCTTCAAAAGACTGAAAAATAGAAATAGCCTAAGCAAAATGTACACTTTGTGACAATTTTTAAATCTAAAATATAGAAATACTTATCTTTATATTGAATAATGAATTTAACTCCAATTAACCAAGGAGTAGCACAATATGGAAGTCGTAAGATATTTGCATCATTCTGATCTACTGCTGGAAGATGAAGAAGGTGTGGTCATTATTGGCGGCAGTCGCTATGTACTCAGCGTTGGTGACAAAGTCGTTTTAAAGAAGATGCTAGAACAAGATAAAAAGCTTTATCAGATTGATATTTCCTTTGCCAGCAATAATCACAGTAGCACCTATGAAGATGAATGCGTGGTGAAATTCCAAGGCTGCCGAGACTCATATCAGCAGTATTTAAACTCGACCACTGTACACTAAGGTGGAGTATCTTTTTAACTTCAAATCAGGCAACATCAGGGTTGCCTTTTTTATGCATTAAATTCAGTTAAAAGGGCCTATTCATGGGCTTGTTTTGTGTGGTGTAAGCTGGAACTGATTATGGAATAATCATTAAGAGCATCATTTAGTTATAAAATAACGAGCATCACGAAGAAACACTTGAGTTGCATTAACTTTTAACTGGAAATTTAGTAAAATTTCGGAGTCCATATTATTTATGAAGCTTGGAATAAGCAGGAATTCATAAGTAATTTTTTAAAAAAGAGGAATAACACTGTGCTAGAAGCTTACCGCCAACACGTTGAAGAACGTGCCGCACTCGGAGTCCCACCGAAGCCACTTGACGATGCCCAAACAGCTGCATTAGTTGAACTACTAAAAAACCCGCCAGCTGGTGAAGAAGCATACTTGGTAGATTTGCTTGAAAACCGTGTACCAGCAGGTGTTGACCAAGCTGCATATGTAAAAGCTGCGTTCTTAGCTGCATTGGCAAAAGGTGAAGCAACCTCTCCACTCGTTTCTAAAGAACGTGCTGTTTACTTACTAGGTACTATGCTTGGTGGTTATAACGTAGCACCTTTAGTTGAACTTTTAGATAATGCTGAGCTTGCTGAACTTGCAGCTGAAGCATTGAAAAAAACGCTTCTTGTATTTGATGCATTCCATGACGTTGCTGATAAAGCAAAAGCTGGTAACGCAAATGCTCAAGCAGTGATGCAGTCTTGGGCTGACGCTGAATGGTTCACTAGCCGTAAAGACGTTCCTGAAGAAATCAAACTGACTGTTTTCAAAGTAACTGGCGAAACCAACACTGACGACTTGTCACCTGCACAAGACGCTTGGAGCCGTCCAGACATTCCATTGCACGCAAATGCAATGTTGAAAAACGTACGTGACGGGATCAATCCAGAAGTTCCTGGTGAAGTAGGTCCACTTAACCAAATCAAAGAATTGATCGCGAAAGGCAACCAGGTTGCTTACGTAGGTGACGTTGTTGGTACAGGTTCATCTCGTAAATCTGCAACTAACTCTGTACTTTGGTTCTTCGGTGACGACATTCCGCACATCCCGAACAAAAAAGACGGTGGTTACTGCCTAGGTTCTAAAATCGCTCCAATTTTCTTCAACACGATGGAAGATGCTGGTGCGTTACCGATCGAGATCGATGTTGCTAACATGAACATGGGCGACGAAATCGTTCTTAAGATCGATCACGCTGCTGCTAAAGTAACTGCGTTCAAAGACGGCGCGCAAATCGCTGAAGCTGAACTTAAAACTCCAGTACTTCTAGACGAAGTACGTGCTGGCGGTCGTATTAACCTGATCGTTGGTCGTGGTTTGACGACTAAGGCTCGTGAAGCTTTAGGTCTTCCAGTATCTACAATGTTCCGTACTCCGGTTCAACCTGCTGCAACTGGCAAAGGTTTCACTCAAGCTCAGAAGATGGTTGGTCGCGCTTGTGGTCTTCCTGAAGGTCAAGGCGTACTTCCAGGTACTTACTGTGAACCTAAGATGACTACTGTTGGTTCGCAAGATACAACAGGTCCAATGACTCGTGACGAATTGAAAGACTTGGCTTGCCTAGGCTTCTCTGCTGACCTGGTAATGCAATCTTTCTGTCACACAGCTGCGTATCCAAAACCAGTTGACGTTCAAATGCAACACACGCTTCCTGATTTCATCATGAACCGTGGTGGTGTTTCTCTACGTCCAGGTGACGGTATTATCCACTCTTGGTTAAACCGTATGCTTCTTCCAGATACCGTTGGTACTGGTGGTGACTCGCATACTCGTTTCCCAATCGGTATTTCATTCCCGGCGGGTTCTGGTCTTGTAGCGTTCGCTGCAGCAACTGGTGTTATGCCATTAGACATGCCTGAATCTGTACTTGTGAAGTTCAAAGGTAAAATGCAGCCTGGTATCACTCTACGTGACCTTGTACATGCAATTCCTTACTACGCAATTAAGGAAGGTGACTTAACTGTAGAGAAGAAAGGTAAGAAAAACATCTTCTCTGGTCGTATCCTTGAGATCGACTTAACAGAAATGGAAACTGACCTGACTGTTGAGCAAGCGTTCGAACTTTCTGATGCTTCTGCTGAACGTTCTGCTGCAGGTTGTTCTATCACACTTTCTGAAGAGAAAGTTGCTGAATACCTTCGTTCAAACATCACCATGTTGAAGTGGATGATTTCTGAAGGTTATGGCGATGCGCGTACTATGGCTCGTCGTGTTGAGAACATGGAAAAATGGTTGGCTAATCCAAGCCTGATCAAAGCGGATGCTGATGCTGAATACACGAAAGTGTATGAAATCGATCTTGCAGACATCAAAGAACCTATTCTTTGCTGCCCGAACGATCCAGATGATGCAAAACTTCTTTCTGACGTTCAAGGCGCGAAAATTGACGAAGTATTCGTTGGTTCTTGTATGACTAACATCGGTCACTTCCGTGCAACTGGTAAGTTGCTTGAGAAAGTTCCTGGTGGTGCATTGTCAACTCGTTTGTGGATCGCTCCACCGACGCGTATGGACGAACATCAGTTGATGGAAGAAGGTTTCTATAACATTTATGGTAAAGCTGGCGCGCGTACTGAAATGCCAGGTTGTTCATTGTGTATGGGTAACCAGGCACGTGTAGCTCCGAACACGACTTGTGTATCGACTTCTACGCGTAACTTCCCGAACCGTTTAGGTCAAGGTGCTAACGTTTACCTGGCTTCTGCTGAACTTGCTTCTGTTGCTGCTGTATTGGGTAAATTACCTTCTCCAGAAGAATACCAACAGTACGCAGCTCAAATTGACAGCATGTCAGCTGACATCTATCAATACTTAAGCTTCGACAAGATGAGCGAATATACTAACGCTGCTAAAGACGTTGATACTAAGAAAATTGCTGCTGCTCAGTTAACTTAATGAGCTAGGACTAAGAAAAGCCGAAAGGCTTTTCCCTAGCGCAAGAGCAAATCTATGATTTGCTTTGTTAATTAAGCAATAAGCGGTATAAGATAAGGGCTGAGTAATCAGCCCTTATTTTTTTTATATGAATAATCATACTTGCTATATGTGTGATAATTTGGCGACAACAAAAGAACACGTGCCACCAAAATGCTTATTTCCAGAAAAGAAGGACTTAAAAGATATTAGCCTAGATTTAAGGAAAGCCCTAATCAAGGCACCTTCATGCGTGGATCATAATTGTAAGAAGTCAGGTGATGATGAATATCTGTTTAATGTTTTGTCAATGACGATTCAAACGGGTAAATATGGACTTTTAAATTTTGAAAGTAAGGTAATGCGTTCTTGGACCAGAAAGGATCGAATTTCTAAACTAAAAGAAAAATTACTATCGACAGCTAGAACAGTAAAAATAAAAGATCCAGAGTCAGAAGATATTTTTGAGGCTTTAGAGTTAACAATAGATAGAGATAGATTAAAAGAAGTTTTAAAATGTTGTGCTCTAGGACTTTATTATTATGAATTTGGAAAGAAATATAAGGGGTCAATACACTCAACTCCTCTATTCTCACCAATCCTTGATAAAAATTGGATAGAACAACAAAGTCAAATGGAGGATTATTATTCTAATAAATTTAAGAATATTAAAAGAAAGGGCGATAATCCTGAGATTTTCCAATATGCATTTTATCAAGACACTTTTAATAATATGCTGGTAGTACAAATGTGGTTTTATGAAGAATAGATGTCTTTCATAAATCATTTTTTACTCAGCTCCAAGTTGTAGATTCCAGCGATTAAATTGAATCTCAAACCAAGCCTTTTACCTCTATTTCGATAACGCTCAGCAAGAATTTTGAAGGTTTTCAGGCTGCCAAATACATGCTCAATTCCGATTCTTCTTTTATTGATTTCTTGATTATAGATTTTCAATTCAGGATCCAATTTACAGTGTCTTTTGGCTTTTAATGGCAACAGGCTATTCGGATACAACACATAAATCCCCTGATAGCCTTTATCTGCAAGGATAAAAGCCCCAAAAGGAATCTGGTTTAAATTGCGTTTGAACAACTCGAAATCATGCACTGCACCGCGACTGGTACATAAACTCATAATTTGCTGAGTTTTGTAGTGAATCATGGCCTGTACTTTAAAGGTATAGGTCTTTTTCTTGCCGCTATAGCTTTTCTTCTGTTTTTTTAGGTCTTTGGATTGGAATTTCCGTGGCATCCACGATCACAACATTCCAGTCGATGCCTTCGCCCTCGGGTAAATCTTTGGGTAAATTAAACAGATTGGACCGAATCAGGCAGTCTTCAACATGACGGACAATTCTTGAGGCTGTGGGCTCTGAAACCCCGTAACTCGTCGCAACGTGAAATAAGGTTCGGTATTCCCGCCAATAGCTCAGACAGAGCAGAACCTGATCCTCCAGGCTTAACTTGGGCGGTCTGCCTTTGGCAGAGACATGCTTCTGCAATTGCTCAACCATCAAATAGAAAGTTGACCATGAGATGCCTGTGTATCGCTTGAACTGAGGATCAGAAAGCTTGTTTGAATCGATGTATTTCATCCGCAGATTATGCACGAATGCCAAGAAATCCGGAGTGCAAATATTAACCAAAAAGAAGGTCGTTTTTTGATTTATGAAAGAGATCTAATGTAAAGTAATATCATTTTTCAGATAGTCATATATTAAAAAACTTCTGTAAATTACACATTTATTAAATATATTATTTAATTCAAACATTAAAAATTATTGAAAGTTGACGTAAAATGCCCAAACAATCCCGCTTCCTCTGTATTGGTGGTTTCCTCAATGGAACCCAAGTCAAAGACCAAGGTGACAGTTTTATCTGTGTCGAAAAAGGCAAAAATGTCACTTATACCAAAAAGGAAATCTTCCATCCTGATTCATGGGATCACGACTATTATGTTTGTGAAACGACCACAGACAAACAGGCACGAAATTGGGTTTATGACATTGAGACAAAATAATATTTAATTCGATAAAGAAAGACATGGGTTGGCGTTATCGTCAGCCCATTTTTATATACGTTTTAAAATATTCAGACAATAAAAAGCCCCATGGTTAGGGGCTAGTCGTATATAGGTCAAGCCCATATACTGTAAGAGGCTCATCTCAAACTAAGCGTATTAGAACACAGCAGCCTGCAAATAACCATCTAAATCTGATTTAAACAGCCAATTGTTGCTCAATCACCGGCCATAAATTCTGATGCGATTTTTTAAACATCAGCATATGACCAATGGCCTTATAGGCATAACTTTTAGGTTTAAGTTCAATTATTTGGGTTTTTGCGTTTGGATATAAACGTAGTAAATCTTTCACATTGGCTTCGGTGGCAATCTCATCATCCGATGACCAGATTGCAGTCATAGGGCAGGTGATTTGCGCATGATAATCATGGGATGGTGCAATATTTTTACCAATCGCGTTGATTACATAACCCGGTTTACTACAGAACTGCGCCCATTCGCGAGCTACATCTTTCGGCAGGTTTTCACCCATACCAATCGCTTGAGTCGGGCCATAGCCTTTAGTGAAGCGTGCCAGTGGGAAAATGACATTAAACATCACTGGCGCAAGTAACTTGGTTTTGCCTTTGAGTCCTTTCACATGTCCGGTAGAGCCAGAGACAGCCACCACTTTTGCGACTTTATGATGATTTGGTACGATTCCTAAAAGCTGACCACCGGCACTATGTCCAAGTAGTATCACTTTTTCTGCATTAGTACGCGTTGATAAAGCATCTATTGCGGCCGGTATATCCAGTTGACCCCATTGCACAATACTGGCTTTTGAATTTTTCAACGGGCCATGTAGTGAATCACCAATCCCCCGGAAATCAAAGACCATAACCGCATAGCCTTGCGCTTGTAACCACACACAAAACTGATGATAAAACTGTTTAGTAATGCCAGTTGCCGGGCAGACTAATACTGGAAGTTTGTCAGTTTCAGAAATAGCTGCATAAAAACGTGCACTTAAGCGATAGCCATCTTGGCACTGGAGAGTCAATGTTTCAAATTCAGACATACGTTACACTATGATTTTTATCATCCCATGAAGCTTTTACTGTATAGGTTTTTAGCAGGGTAGCTTGGGGAAAACATGACTTAAAAGTCAGTAAAATAATAGAGATGGAATAAACTTATGCAGCTAATGGAACTTGAGCTGGCCGTTAAAATAGCCATTATTTTTAGTGGAATATTCTTGTGGATCGGGATGTTCACCGGCGTCTGGAAATATTGGCAGATTCGTCAATCGCCTCAGTCACGTGCACATTATTATGTCGATATTGCACATCGTAGCAGCCTACTTTATGCACCCGCAACTTTAATTCTGGCAGTGCTAGCCTATTGTTCAGTGTTGCCGAGTATGGTGAATCTGATTTGCGTACTGGTCAATATTCTGTTTTTTAGCTTCTCGATTGCCGCTTATATGTTGCATGGTTTCCTGAAAGACACGACGAATCAGTTTAAACAGCCGCATCAACTGGGTAAATTTCATTTGCCAGGAAGTTTGATGACTTTCGCCATGCTAGGTTTAATTGTCGCAGAATTGGGCGGGACAGGGATTTTGCTCTATGGAGCATTTATCGGATTATTTTAATCTTATTTTTATAGTTATTCTGAAAGGATACTGGAATGCTTGAAAGTTAAAACACTTTTTTCACCAGATGGATGACTGGCCAAATCATCCATCTGGGCTAATTTAAAATTTGTTTATCGGTATTTCTGGTCTATGGCAGCCCATAGGAAAAATGCAGCTGAGACAATCAGTGCATAGCCAAAGTATTCAAGTTTTAGATTACCTTGAATTAAGCAATGGACGGTTAAAGTCAGCATGAGTGCAAAAGTGGTGCATATAAATGTCACCAGATTGGTGTTGTTGGCTTTAAGAGCGTCAATGAAGACTTGCTTGTTGAAATGTAATGATAACATCTCCATCCCTCCCATTTATTTATGTTATTGAAGATTAAAGCAGATTTAATCAGTCAGAATTGAATATATAGTTGTACTGTTTAATTTGGACCTTTGCAACTGCTGTGGCAGGCTTTTACAGTCAAAATGGTCATCTTTAGTCGTATAACTACATAATCACTTGATTAGGCAAGAATTATATTTTCAGATTTCACCTCCAGCTAATTTTGGAAATAAGATGTAGTCATCATTTGATCAATGCGACCAGATAGAAAATGCAAATTCTACGCCAAAGATATGTAGTGTTAATCAATACTTTGTAAGCTTGCGTATGACTCGGAGGGGGACTTGGTTTAAGTTGGCAACAATAAGTATCTAAAATCAGGAAATTAAAATTTCTGTTTATATTTATATAAAAAAATAAAATAATTAAAGTGCAATTCTATACATCATATTTTATAGAAAATCTTAGTATCCAGATTTACAGCGGTGATTTGATGCCATGATGAAGAAACAATAAATGCCCGTTTGGGTAAAACCTGACAATTATTGATCACGCTCAAACCGGATTTTGGGTAAAAATACGATTTTTCAGACATCCTAGAAATTTTAGTTTCTAATACGGTCAATCACAGCTGTAATCAGCAATACAATCATGGATGGAATAAACCAGGCTAGATTCTGTTCTGATAGAGGTAAGTTTTGCAGTAATGCAGGCAATTCAAAACCAGCGACTTTTAATCCGTCAAAAATACCAAAGATCAAGGCCACCAGGGTCACTGGCGCAATCACATGAGATGGTTTCTTGAAGAAGCTCGCACAGAAGCTCAGCATAATGACGCTAATTGCAGGCGGATAAATCGCGCTTAAGACTGGAACCGAAACAGCAATCAGTTTGGTTAAACCCAGGTTTGAAATCACTAGTGAGAAGCCCACCAGAACAAATACAAAGATCTTGTATGGAATCTTGGTCAAGTTGGAGAAATACTCAGCACAGGCACAAGTCAGACCAATTGCAGTCACCATACAGGCAATAAAAATCATGCCAGACAGGAAGTAAGCACCCATATCGCCAAAAGCATGTTGTACATATGCATGCAGGATAATGGCACCATTGGCTGCATTTGGTGCAATCTCATGGCTACCTAGTCCAAGTTTAAACAGACTTAAATACACCAGAGTTAAACCAATACCAGAGATAATGCCGGCATTGACCGCATATTTGGTAATCAGTTTTTTATCGGTTACGCCACGTGAAGTAATGGCTTTGACAATCACAATACCGAAAACTAAAGCGCCTAAAGTATCCATGGTTAAATAACCATTCACGATGCCTTCAGTCACTGGACTGGTAACGTAATTATCGATCGCTGTAGGCGGATTACTGGCAGGAATCATCACGGCTGCTACACCCAAAATTATCAAAGAAATAATTTTAAGTGGCGACAGGAAATAGCCGACAGTATCCAGAATCTTGTTTGGATATAAGGACACGATGGTGACCACAGCAAAATAGATGATGCTGTAAATGAGCAGACTGCCAGATTCATTGCCAAAGTAAGATGAAAAACCGATTTCATAAGAAACGGTTGCGGTACGTGGCGTCGCAAATAAAGGGCCAACAGCTAAGTAACAGATTACAGTCAGCAAAATACTGGCTGCTTTGCCCAGAGGCGAGCTTAGTGCCTGAATGGAGCCTTCAACGCGAGACAACGCAATAATGGTAATCACGGGTAAGCCGACTGCTGTAATAAGGAAACCTAAAGCAGCGAGCCATACGTGTTCACCGGCTTGTTGAGCCACAATCGGTGGAAAGATAATGTTGCCCGCACCAATAAATAGTGCAAAGGTCATAAAACCTAGGGCGACAATATCCCGGGTACGCAGACTTGTCATAAAGGGAGATCAATAGAACAAAAGAAAGCGATTTTAGTGTATATGTCCAATTTTTTGGAGTTTATTTTAAGGCTGGAAGCCTTGATTCTAGTGAGTTTGCGGATCACATAACCGGTCATTCAAATCTTGGTAGAAATATATGTTTGATAATTCGCTGAAAAATATATTTTTCCTTATAAGCTCAAAAGATATCTACACTTGATATCAAAATATGCCAGTTATTGTTTGTATAAATAAGCGGCAGTGAAAATTCCTATTTCAAGGAAAATTGCTGTGCTGAAACTCAACAACTGCGACATATTTCGCAAAAAAGGGATTATAATTCAGGGATTCATAGTGAGGATAGGTATATGCGAGCTCCAGCGATTAGTCTTAAAACTGAGCAAGATGTTGAAAAACTGCGGATATCTGGGCGTTTGGCTGCAGAGGTTTTAGCGATGATCGGGGGGCATGTCAAGCCAGGTGTCACGACTGAATATCTGGATGATCTCTGTCATGATTTTATTGTCAATACATTAAAAGTGACGCCAGCCAATATTGGCTATTATGGCTATACCAAAACCACCTGTATTTCACCGAATGAAGTGGTTTGTCATGGCATTCCATCATCAAAAGTCGTTCTGCAGGATGGCGATATTATCAATATTGATGTTGCCATTATTAAAGACGGTTATTTCGGTGATACTAGCCGGATGTACTATGTTGGAACCCCATCTCCAGAAGCCAAGCGATTGGTCAATACCACTTATGAAGCTATGGTGGCCGGGATTCATGCGGTGAAGCCGGGCGCGACCTTGGGTGATATTGGTTATGCGATTCAAACGGTCGCCCAGCGTGAAGGCTATTCCATTGTGCGTGAATATTGCGGTCATGGCATCGGCAAGGTCTATCACGAACAGCCAAACATTCTGCATTATGGTCAGCCAGGTCAGGGCATTAAATTGGTTCCGGGAATGGTGTTTACTATTGAGCCAATGGTGAATATGGGCAAAGCTCGCGTCAAAGAGCTGAAAGATGGCTGGACTGTGGTCACCACGGATAAATCCTGGTCTGCCCAATGGGAACATATGGTTTATGTGACTGAAACCGGGTTTGAAGTCTTGTCGCCTTGGCCTGAAGGCACAGGTGAGTATCCGGAAATTTAAAATATTGATTGAATGATCTTTATTAAGATAATCCACTTACATAAATTACAACTCACTCGTTCTTGCTGACGAAAACATACAAAACACTACATTAAACAGTGGTTTAGGATTTTATATCTGATTAAACTAAGAGTCAGATACATAGGTTCCCTTTTTTTCGCTCACTATGCTGTAGTGAAAGTTTCTCTAGCTCATTTTTCCCCAAGAATGAGCTATTTTTTTGTCCAGTTTTTCTCAAAAGTACTTCACTTAGCGCTGATTTAATTCAGCAACCAGATAATCAATAAAGACCCGGACTGCGGGCAATAAGCCGCGACGTGAAGGATAAACCACATGGAAAATACCATGTGGTGCTTTCCAGTCAGGAAGCACCCGAACCAGTTCACCACTTGCCACGTACTGCTCGACCACGTTATCTGGCAACAAAGTGACGCCTGAGCCTGACGCGGCCAGTTGTGCCAGCATATTTAGGTCAGAACCCATGACGGTTGGACTGACACGGATTTTTTTCTGTTCCTGCTGTTCATTTTGTAAGGTCAGAAACTGTTCGGTATGGTCTTCGGCCATACTCAGGATTTTATGCTCAGCCAGTTGCTCAGGGTTTTTCAGTTCACCAAATTCGTTTAAATAACCCTGACTGGCGAATAAGTGCTGCTCAATTTTTTCAAACTGGCGAATCACCAGATTCGGATCATCATCCAGGCTGGAACGGACACGTAAGGCCAGATCAAAGCCTTCATTGATAATATCGACCCGGCGATTGGTGATCATCATCTGGACTTTAATTTCAGGATATTTCTTTAAAAAATCTGGCAGAATTTTTGCCAGTTCATTCTGGGCAATAGACACTGGCAAACTGACTTTAATGGTTCCGCGCGGTTCGGTACTCAGATGATCCACCAGATCATGCGCTGCCTGTGCAGCACTCAGCATGACTTGGGCATGCCGGTAAATATTCATGCCGATATCGGTCACAGCAAAATGACGCGAACTGCGCTGAATCAGACGTACACCCAGACGCTCTTCCAGATTAAACACCCGGCGGCTAAGTTTGGATTTGGGAATATCAGTTGCACGTTCGGCTGCACTAAAGCCGCCATGTTCCACCACCTGAGCGAAACAATAAAAGTCATCCAGATCAGACAGCATGGTTTAATTCCATTCTTGCAACGTTAAGCTGATTAAAAATTGATTGTTGCATACTGTCAATCAGAGAATGTAGTGCATAAAGATTTTAATTCGCGGATTTCAGTAAACCTAGCAGTGTTTGCATGCCATCGGTCGCGTTTTGGGGGATTTTGTAAAACTGTGCAGGCAAATACTGCTGTTCGGCTTTCGGGTCGATGTAATAGGCCTGACAGTACGCAGGAATATCATGAATTAACCCGGCGACCGGATAAACCTGTAGGCTGGTGCCAATCACCACAAAAATATCGGCATCCTGTACACAGTCTTGGGCTTCTTCATACGCGGGCACGGCTTCGCCAAACCAGACCACATGCGGACGTAACGGATAGCCTGCCTTACAAAAGTGTTGATTTAAATCTAATTCAGCACCTTCAATTGGATAAAACTCGGTCGTGCTTTGTGCATCGGGGCCTGAGCTTTTGGCCAGACGAATATTGCCATGTAAATGGATCACCTTGGAGCTGCCGGCACGTTCATGCAAGTCATCAATATTTTGAGTGATTACATGCACATCAAAGTTAGCTTCAAGATTGGCGATCAGCTTATGGGCTGCATTTGGCTGTGCTTCCAGAATGTTTTTACGGCGGGCATTATAAAAGCGTTGTACCAGTTGTGGGTTTTTGGCCCAGGCTTCGGGTGTGGCGACTTCTTCTATACGATGCTGTTCCCAAAGTCCATCACTGTCACGAAAAGTATTAATGCCACTTTCGGCGCTCATGCCTGCACCGGAAAAGACCACCAGCTTTTTCATTATTCTGTCTCCTGAATCTTTAGGTAGCTGAACCGCTAGATTGCGAATTTTCTTTCAAGAAGATGCCAAGTTCTCGGGAAAATTTTAGCGGTTCAGTCAGTAAAGGCGTATGGCCAGACTTGCTGAAAATTATCTGTTTGGCATGAGGCAGGCTTTCTGCAATCAGGCGCTGACCTTCAAAAGGATACAACTTGGATTGTACACCGCTAAAGAAGGTCACCGGACAGCTAAGCTGAGCTAGAGCCTCGCGGTAATCTTCACGATGATATAAATAATTATTGATATACCACGCCATATAATCCACCCGGCTGGAAGGTAATAACAGGCTTTGCAGGCGAGGTTGATTTAGGATAAATGCGAAAGCTTTCAGACTATATTTTTGTTCATTTTGTAGCTGAATAAACTTTAGCCATAGGGCAGCGATTTGTTTACGTACCGAAATGTCGAGATCGCGGATCAATTCAACTTGCTGGTATTGTGCAAGTAGGGCAGAGAGCTGCTGCAGGATGTCGATAAATTCCTGATGACGTGGACCAAAAAGTCCAAAAGCCCAAGCATCATCGACCGGAATTTTAGGTGTTTGATCGATATGTAAATAAGCAGAAATCTGACTGGAAAAGTTGTCATAATGCATGCCGTGCATTGCGGTGGTTGCACCCATGGAATAGGCAATGACGATGACTTGATCTAATTCTAGCTGGGTCAGAACTGAACGCACATCCAGCCAGTGACTGGAAATTGCATCGAGATCTTGCGGAATTTTACAGCGACTGGAAGCCCCAAAGCCGCGCCATTCTGGAATAATGAAACAGAAATTTTTCTGATGCGGATAGAGAAAAGCTTTCCATTGCCAGCTCAGCATGCCAAGTCCCGAGAGCACCAGTACCGGCTGTCCCTGACCATATTCGCGTACAAATAGCTGTTCACCATCGGGCATGCGATAAAAGGGCATGTGTGTCTCCGTATTTAGAATTATTTTGCGTCAAATTGTTTGAGTCGCGGAATGACTTGTTCCAGCCAGGAAATCCAGCCCAGTTCCTGATCAATCCCCAGTTGCAAAATCATTTTATGAATATACAGGGTACGGTCAGTTTCGTCCGCTTCGGCAAAGTCCTTGGCAAAAATCTGCTGATAGGTTTTCAGTTTTTCTTTATGCAGTTCTAGATGGCGTTCCAGCTCTGCCAAGGTGTTATTGCCACCAAGCTGGGCTTCGGCACGTAAACGCACCATCAGTTCTTCGCGCAGTTGTGCCGGTGGGCTTTGTTGCAGCATCCAGTTGGCCAGTTCTTCCCGGCCCAGACGTTCCACTTGATAAGTCTTTTTGCGGCTATTCGAGTCTTCCTCTTCTATCGTCGAAATCCAGCCTTTTTGCAGCATGGCATTCAGCTCGCGATAAATCTGCTGATGAGTGGCATTCCAGAAGAAGCCCATGGAACGGTCAAAACGGCGAGCCAGTTCGATTCCGGTGCTAGGTTTTTCAATCAGGCTGGTCAATAAAACATGCGCTAAAGACATAAACGTCTCAAAAAAGTGACTCGGGATTATTATGCAACATGTTGCATAAAAATCAATTCTGGCATATAAATTAGTGCAACAAGTTGCATTAAACTGGAAAGATTGAGGGATCAAACTGCCAGTTGCTAAAACAATAGCCAGCCTAAACGCATGCTCAGGAGTTGAAATGTCTAAATATCCGAATTTACTTGCCCCATTGAACTTGGGTTTTACCACACTTAAAAACCGCGTATTAATGGGTTCCATGCACGTTGGTCTTGAAGAAGCACCCGGCGGATATGATCGGATGGCAGCTTTTTATGCAGAGCGCGCCAAAGGTGGAGTCGCTTTAATCGTCACCGGCGGGATTTCACCAAATGATCATGGCGTAACGTTTCATGGCGGTTCCAAACTTGACACCATTGAAGAAGCTGAAAAGCATAAGGTGATTACCCAGGCCGTACATGAAGCGGGCGGGAAAATTGCCATGCAGATTCTGCATACCGGACGTTATTCTTATCAGGCTGAAAATGTCGCGCCATCCCCAATTCAGGCACCGATCAATCCAGTCAAACCGCATGCTTTAACTTCGGCTGAGGTGCAGCAAACCATTGATGATTTTGCCAATTGTGCCAAGCTGGCTCAATACGCCGGTTATGACGGTGTAGAAATCATGGGCTCGGAAGGCTATCTGATTAACGAATTTATTGCAGCACGTACCAACCATCGTGATGATGAGTGGGGTGGAAGCTATGCAAACCGCATCCGTTTCCCGATTGAAATCGTACGCCGTACCCGTGAAATGGTCGGTGAGAACTTTATCATTATTTATCGCCTATCTATGCTGGATCTGGTCGAAGGCGGTTCAACTCTGGAAGAAGTCATCCAGTTGGCCAAAGAAATTGAAAAAGCCGGTGCGACCATTATCAATACTGGCATTGGCTGGCATGAAGCGCGTATTCCGACCATTGCCACCAAAGTGCCACGTGCAGCCTTCACTTGGGTCACGCGTAAGCTGAAAGGTCAGGTGAAGATTCCTTTAATCACTTCAAACCGTATTAATACTCCGGAAATGGCTGAATATGTATTGGCGTCTGGTGATGCTGATATGATTTCCATGGCCCGCCCAATGCTGGCAGACTCTGAGTTTGTCTTGAAAGCGGAGCAGGGTCGTAGCGATGAGATCAATACCTGTATCGGTTGTAATCAGGCCTGTCTGGATCATATTTTCTCAATGAAAATTGCCACCTGTCTGGTCAATCCACGTGCCTGCTATGAAACAGAACTAATTTTTAAAGAAACCAATGTGGCAAAAAATATTGCCGTGATTGGTGCGGGTCCTGCAGGTTTAAGCTTTGCTGTGTATGCTGCAAATCGTGGTCATCAGGTGACGGTATTTGAAGCCGCTGCTCAGATTGGTGGACAGTTTAATATTGCCAAGACTATTCCAGGCAAGGAAGAGTTTTATGAAACCTTGCGTTATTTCAAACGCCAGATTGAATTAGAGCCACGTATCAAATTGCAACTGAATCATAAGGCGAGTCTGGAAGAGCTGGCTCAGTCAAACTTTGATGACATTGTGGTGGCAACAGGCGTGACACCGCGTCAGCTTGAGATTCCAGGCATTGATCATGCAAAAGTACTGTCTTATCTGGATGTTCTGAAAGAGCGTAAGCCAGTGGGTCAGCGAGTTGCCATTATTGGTGCAGGTGGTATTGGTTTTGATACAGCCGAATTCCTGAGCCATGAAGGGGAAAGTGGCAGTATCAATCCGGAAAAATTCTATGATGAATGGGGTATTGATACTGACTATGAAAATGTCGGTGGCTTAAAAGCCGCAAATGTAGAAAAACCGCAACGTGAAATTTATTTATTGCAACGTAAAGCCGCTTCAGTCGGCGCGAGTCTGGGTAAAACCACAGGCTGGATTCATCGTACCGGTTTAAAACACCGTGACGTAAAAATGATTGCGGGCGCCAGCTATGAAAAAATTGATGATCAGGGCTTACATATCGTCGTGAATGACAAACCTGCAGTACTAGAAGTCGATCATGTGATTATTTGTGCCGGTCAGGAATCTTATACCGCCATGTTTGATGAGCTAAAAGCAGCCGGGAAAAATGTGCATCTGATTGGTGGAGCGAAAGAAGCGGGTGAATTGGATGCCAAGCGTGCAATCCGTCAGGGTGCTGAATTGGCGGCGGTGATTTAATTTAAAAACGTCAAGCTTTATTAACCTCTCCCTTGCGCAGCAGTGCTACTCATCTCCTATAAGGAGAGGGATAAATCGGTATAAAAAGTGTTATCTCCCTCTCCCTTTGGGCATAGGTATCTACACAATTCCTGAACTTTGCGTTAAATTGAAGAGCATGCTCTTCAATTTAACATCTCTGGCCTGGATCAGCGTCTTGTCAAGCGCTATAACAGCCT
>NZ_JBBCWZ010000057.1:0-21169 GCF_037145695.1 Acinetobacter sp. USHLN143 | reverse complement strand
GGTAATATGATCCATTGAGAAGCCTTGTTTTATAACATTTTGTCTTGAGAACCAATATGTTACAAAAACAGGGCTTTTTTTCTACTCTTTTTTTATATCGAACTCAGGTTAAGTTAATTCTTGCCATTAATCAAAACTCCTTAATGCCAAACCGCATGCAACCATGAGTGATGACGCGTCATTTTCAATTTTTTTAATATCAATTTGAGGAGAAAAGCCCATTTGCAAAAATGGATTCGCGATCGTGACACGGTAACCGAGTTTTTGTTGTAATAATTTTGCCAGACCTGGAATATTGGCATTCCCGCCGGCCAGTAAAATATGGTCAATCTCATTAAACTGAGAAGATGAAAAGAAGAACTGCAATGAACGGGCTGCCTGTTGTACGACGGCATCCAGAAATGGTTCTAGCACTTCAATATCATAATCATCCGGCAAGGCACGGGTTTTTTAGCACGTCCAGCTTCTTCAAAAGACAATCCATAACGATTCTGAATTTCCTGAGTCAATTGCTTGCCACCAAACACCTGCTCACGGGTATAAATAATCTTGTTGTTCTGCATCACCGACAAGGTCGTCATACTATGACCAATGTCTAAAATACCAACCGTATTGACCCCCATCGGCAAAGTGTCCGAAAATACCTTAAAGGCATTTTCCAGCGCAAAACTTTCTACATCTGCAATCTTAGGCGTTAGACTGCTAATCTCTAAAACTTCAGAACGTGCTTCGACATTTTCGATCCGTGTCGCGACCAGCAGCACATTGACCCGGTTCGGATTGGAAAGGCGGTCTGGCAGAACTTCAAAGTCCAGACTCGCTTCATCGAGTGGAAAAGGAATATATTGTTCCGCATCTTCACGAATCTGAACTTCACGTTCATCATCCGACATGTCTGCATCCATCTCAATGATTTTGGTGATGACCATTGAAGTTGGAATCGCAAAAGCGGCCTGATTCGACTGGGTATTGCCCAAATTAATTGCACGCCCAAGGGCATCAGCGACTGCTTCTGGGTTTAAGATGTTTTTTTCAACAACACTGTTTTCCGATAATGGGACCAAAGCATAGCTCTCTACCCAGTAACGGCCACTTTTTACAGAAAGTTCTAAAACCTTAACAGAAGTCGAACTAATATCGACTCCTATTAACCCCTTATTTGGTTTACGATATAACCTGCGCACAATACACTTTCTATTATTTTTTTGTCCCCAATTCAATCTAACTTACCAATTGGTCCAGTCTATAATTTTATATAGATACAATAACTCATCTAACAATATGGATATCGACAGGATATACTGACCGGTAATTAGTTCGCCATTAGCTCTTATTAAAACTTACTTGTTATGAAAAAGCTATCTTGTTCAGGCCTTGTTCATCCATTTTTTTTGATCATTATCATTATACTGATCTCAATTCCGATGGGTTTCTATGGCATGTATCTCTATATTGCCCCATCTTTGCCTGAAATGTCTACGCTTAAAAAGGCCCCTCTATTAAAGCCTTTACAAGTTTTTAGTTCAGATAATGAATTAATTGCCGAATATGGAGGCAAGCTTTCTGTTCCCGTGAAATATGAACAAATTCCAACCGAATTTATTCATGCTTTCCTCGCCGCTGAAGATTCCAGCTTTTTTGAGCATAGCGGAATCAGCTTTAAAAGCTTGGGCCGCGCACTCAGTGAAACGGTGACTGGCTCGGATGTACAGACCGGCGGTTCGACCATTACCATGCAAGTGGCAAAAAACTATTACCTTAGCCCTGAACGGACGCTAAAGCGTAAACTGACGGAAATTTTTCTGGCTCGTAAAATTGAGCAAAACTTAAGTAAAGAAGAAATTCTGACCCTGTATGTCAATAAAATTTTCTTGGGGAAAAATGCTTACGGCATCGCCGCAGCAGCTAAAATTTACTATAACAAGAGCTTAGAAGAGCTTTCAATTGCACAAATGGCCATGATCTCTGGCCTGCCTAAAGCACCTTCTCGATACAATCCGGTCGCCAATCCCAAACGTGCCTTGGAACGTCGTAACTGGATTTTGGGTCGTATGCTGCAACTGGGCTATTTAAATCAGAGCCAGTATCAGCAAGCCATTGCTGAACCGGTAAATTTAGATATGCCTGACCGGAGTACCCGTAATAAATTTCCGTATGTCGGTGAAATGGTACGTTCTGAACTGGTACAAAACTTTGGTGAACAGGCGGTAGATTCTGGTTATAAAGTCTATACTACCATTCATAGTGAACGTCAGGCCTATGCGGAACAAGCGGTACAAGAAGGCTTAGAGGCTTATGACCGTCGACATGGCTGGCGTGGTGCTGAAGCACATGATCAACCCCTCGACAAGTTCCGTGCTTATGCCAACACCTATCCTGCGCAAGTAATTCAGGTGGGTAATTCTAGTTTTGAAGCACTCATGCAGGACGGAAGCAGCGTGACTGTTCCCTGGTCAGGTATGTCCTGGGCGCGTCGCTTTCGTAACGTCAACAGTGTAGGTGGCGCACCGAGCAAAGCGTCCGAGATTGTCAAAGTCAAAGACATTGTTCGTTTAAGACCCAATGAAAATAAAACCTCTTGGTCATTGGTGCAGATCCCCAACGTGCAAGGACAATTGATTGCCATCAATCCAAATAATGGTGCGATTGAAGCCATTGTCGGGGGATATAACTTTTATCAGTCGAAATTTAACCGTGCAATCCAAGGCTGGCGTCAACCCGGCTCTACCATTAAGCCTTTTGTTTATGCCCTGGCTTTAGAACGTGGCATGACGCCGCATACTATGGTCAATGATGCACCCATTACCATTGGCAAATGGACGCCACGTAACTCGGATGGCCGTTATCTGGGCATGATCCCCCTACGTCGTGCACTTTATCTGTCACGTAATACAGTCTCAGTGCGCTTATTACAGGCCGTCGGGATTGAACGTACACGTCAGTTATTCATGGATTTTGGTTTACAAGACAGTCAGATTCCACGTAACTATACTATTGCATTAGGCACCCCGCAGGTCCTCCCGATTCAGATGGTGACTGGCTATGCTACCTTTGCCAATGGCGGTTACCGAATTCAGCCGCACTTTATTACCCGTATTGAAGATGCCTATGGCAATACCATCTTTGAAGCCAAGCCTGAATATGCCTGTATTTCATGTATTAATGAAAAAGAAGAAACAGTTCAAGCCACTGACCCTATTACCGCAGATGACGAAGCAATTGCAATTAACAATACAACTTTAGAGCAAAAACAGCCTGCACCTAAAGTCTCTGCCGAAGACAGTAATTATCGTCAGGCACAGCGTATTTTAAAATCCAGCTCTGCCTATGACATGGCCAACATTTTGCGTGATGTGATTCAGCATGGTACTGGCCGTGCTGCATTAAGAATTGGTCGTGGTGATATCGGCGGGAAGACCGGTACCACTAATGATGCCAAAGACGCCTGGTTTGCAGGTTTCAATGGTAAGTTAGTCACCGTGACCTGGGTAGGCTTTGATCAGCCAACCACTTTAGGTCGCCGTGAATATGGTGGTGTGGCAGCTCTACCGATCTGGACCGATTTTATGGGCAAGGCATTAAAAGGCCAGCCAGAAGCCTGGGTACGTTTAGACCGCAATGCTAAGGCACCGGTAAATCGCAACAAGGTGGTTCAGGCTGATGAAGCACAGAATGATCCGTCTTCTCCGCCTCTGGCGACAGCGCTTTACCGTCCTGCACCTGTGGTCGTCCCGAAACGCACAGAAACTGACTTTGAAGATTTGCCAGATCAACCGATTCGTTTACCAGATGATGAAAGTTCTGCACCACAAGAACAGCCTCTTCAGCCGAACCGGGTAGATTCTCTGGAAAATCTGATTGAAGAAGTCCAGTAATCTGACTGATATAAAAAAGCCCTCAGTTGAGGGCTTTTTTATATGCATTTTTTATTTTTTCTGAAACAGGTAAATCTGATATTGCGCCAGTAATTCAAACTGATCCTGCTGTTCAAGTGCTAAACGACGTTCAGGTTTGGCCTTATAAGCATATGGCGTCATCGCAATCAGGTTTTTTAAATCAGCCTGTGGCAAAACCATTGGCGCATCAATCACCTGCTCACTAACCAGATTAAATTCATCTTGCAACTGCTCAACAAACTTCTGCGGCTCGTGTGGTTTCACTTCTTCAAATAAAGCCTCACGCATAGCATATAAATGTTGTGGTGCCGGCGTCACTACCATCAAATAAGACTTCGGCCTTAATACCCGCAGGATTTCCTGTTTGGGAATCGGACTAAATAAGCTGGTACAGAGATCAATTGACTCATCCAGTACTGGTAAGGTTGCCCCGGTTCCCACCACCCAAGTCACCTCTTTATTCAGCTTGGCAGCCACCTGAACTGCATTTTTGGCAATATCAACCCCGACGCATTGCAGCACTTCCGCCTGCATGGCATTCGTATAATAGCCTTCGCCACAACCAATATCTAAAAGGTTCTCAATCCGCAACTCGCGAATCTTTTCCACGACAGCCTGTTGCAAAGGCGCATAATAACCTGCACTGAGAAATGCGCGACGTGCCTGCACAGACTCAGGCGTATCTCCCGGGTTTTTGCTGTGCTTATGCTGAACCACATGCAGGTTCACATAGCCCTGTTTGGCGACATCGTAACTATGATGATTCTCACAGCGCCATGTTCTTTCATTTAAGCTCAACTGCTGGCGACAGACTGGGCACATGAGTAAATTCATCATTTTCTCCAAAACAAAAAAGCCGGCATGCGCCGACTTTTTCCCATGCATTTCTTAGCGCAATTTTAAGGTCATTAGACCCAAAACTACCAGCATAATCGTAATAATCCAGAAACGGATCACCACCTGGGTTTCACGCCAGCCTTTCTTTTCATAATGATGATGCAGCGGCGCCATCAGGAATACGCGTTTATTACGCATTCTTAATGAACCAATCTGCAGGAATACTGAAATCGCTTCCACTACAAAAACACCAGCCATAATCGCAAATACGATTTCCTGACGCACCATGACGGCAATCGTACCGAGCATTGCACCGAGAGATAAAGCACCGACATCACCCATAAACACTTGGGCTGGATGGGCATTGTACCAAAGAAAAGCTAAACCGGCTCCGATCATGGCAGCACAGATCACCACCAGTTCAGACGAGTATTTTACATAAGGAATATGCAGATAATTGGCAAAACGCACATCACCGGCCAGATAGGCAAATACGCCCAGACCTGTAGCCACCAGCACGATTGGCATGATCGCCAGACCATCCAGACCATCGGTCAAGTTCACGGCATTGGATGCACCGTTAATGACGAAATAGGTAAAGATAATAAATCCAATACCCAGCGGAATCATTGACAATGGAATGCTTAAGTCTTTAAAGAATGGAATCAGCAGATCCAGCATATTCGCAGTATGCACCGGATTGGTCTGTTGCTGCGCAATCACATACAAGGCTATACCAGCACCCAACGAACCCACTGAAGTCCAGAAGAATTTTTTCTTCGCAGGCAAACCTGCATTGTCTTTATAACGGATTTTGATCCAGTCATCGGCCCAGCCCACGGCACCGAAAATCACCATTACACCCAGTACAATCCAGACATAAGGATTAGACAGATCCGCCCAGAGTAAAGTCGAAATCCCGATTGAAAGCAGGATCAGCACCCCGCCCATGGTCGGTGTACCCATTTTCTTGGCATGGTTTTCAGGGGCATACGAGCTGACTGCCTGACCATATTTCAGCGCCTGCAGCTTGCGAATCATGATTGGGCCAAGCACCAGGCCAATGGTCAGTGCCGTCAAAACACTGAGTAAAGCACGTAAAGTTAAATAACGAACCACCTGAAACGTGCTGTCAAAGCCCGCCAGAAGGTCAAATAGCCATAACAGCATTTAGAGTTTCTCCATCAATGCAGCCATCAATGTTTCCATATGGGTAAAACGCGACCCCTTAAACAGGAAAGACATTGGCTGGGGATGATGTGTTTCAATCAAATCAATTAAAAATGGCAAGGCCTGCTCCTGATTCAGGAAAGCCTGCATTTTTTTACCATATTGTGTACTACGAGCACCTTCTTGTGCGGCAGGCGCAAATTCACCCACAGCCACCACAAAATTAATGCCTTTGACCGAGACCAGATCCCGACCGAGCTTGTAATGCTCGATTGCGGCAGATGAACCCAGTTCACCGATATCGCCGGTGACCATGACCCGGATGCCCTGCTGCTGCGCCAACACTTCTGCTGCTGCACGCATCGAACCCGGATTGGCATTATAGGTGTCATCAATAAACAAATAGTCTTTGTGTGGAATAAAGTTCAGACGACCTTTGGCACCCACGGCCTGTTCCAGACCGGCCACGATATCATCCAGACCAACACCGATCGCCAGGGCGAAAGCTGCTGCTGCGGTCGCATTTTCAACATTATGTTCGCCGGCAAATGGCAACTGAACTGTTTTCGAGCCTTGCGCTGTATTCAGGGTAAAGGTTGAAGATTGAGCATCAAGGACTACATCGCTGGCATATACATCACCACCAGCACCAAAACTCAAGCTTTTTTCGGTTTTTACTGCGGCACGAATCGTTTCAGCAAAATCATCGGCAGCAGGAATAATCGAAATTTCAGAGATATGCGCATAAATCTCGGATTTTGCACGGCAAATCCCGTCACGGCCGCCAAATTCACCTAAATGTGCAGTCCCGATATTAATGATTCCGGCCACATGCGGCTGTACCATTTTTGAAGTGTAATCAATTTCACCCTGATGACTTGCACCGAGTTCCATTACTGCATATTGATGTTCAGGACGTAGCTCCAGCAACATTACCGGCACGCCAAGGTCATTATTCAAATTACCACGCGTCACCAAGGTCGGTGCCAGACGTGACAGAATGCTTCCCAGCATTTCCTTAGTCGTGGTCTTGCCACTGCTGCCGGTCAAGGCAATGACTTTAAGTTGAGAATTCTGCTGACGGCGATAAGCTCCCAACAATCCCAATGCCAGACGGGTATCTTCTACCACCAGCTGGCAAATATCAGCATCCACCGGACAGCTGACAATGGCAATTTCACAACCTTGAGCCGCCACTTGTGCAATAAAGTCATGTGCGTCAAAACGCTCACCTTTCAGCGCAAGAAAAGCATCACCTGATTCTGCATCACGTGAATCAGTCAAAATCCGCTTGATCTGGCCTGCAGGCTTTTTATCATTCAGCCAGTAGCCTTGGGTGGCCTGCTGTAATTGTTCTATGCTCCACGGCTCCAGCGCCGCAGTACTTGTTGTTGAGGTATGCATATCTGAATCCTAATGCGCTGAATAGGCTGAATCTGTGTTGCAATGCTGGGCATCAATCGCAGCCTGCACTTCGACCACGTCATCAAACCAGTGACGTACGCCATCAATTTCCTGATAGTTTTCGTGACCTTTCCCTGCAATCACGACAATATCACCCGCCTGTGCGTGTTTAACCGCAAACTTGATCGCTTCACGACGGTCATGAATTTCATGATAGATTTTGCCGGAAAAGTCGATATCATTTTTCATATCAGCAAAAATTTGTGCCGGATCTTCGGTTCGTGGGTTATCAGAAGTGAGTACTGCGATATCTGAACCCTCCAATGCTGCCTGAGTCATCAGTGGACGTTTACCACGGTCACGGTCGCCACCACAGCCGAAGACTGCCCAGAGATTTTGTGAAACATGACGTTTCAAGGTCACCAGAACCTGAGTCAGGGCATCCGGGGTATGGGCATAATCCACCACAAACAGGCGCTCTCCATCACGCAGCACCTGCATCCGACCGGGCGCACCTTTGAGCTGTGGTACAGACGCAATCAAACTGTTCAGGTCAAACCCAGCCTGCTCCACCATAATCAGACTGGCGACCAGATTTTCAATATTGAAATGGCCCAGCAATGGACTGTTAACCATATATTCAGCAGAAGCAGTTTTTAGTTTAAAGGTCGCACCTGAAATGCTGTACTGAATATCCTGAACCTGATAATCCGCTTTTTGCTTGGTGGAATAAGTCAAAATTTTAGGCTGTGCCGGATTAGTTTGTGCAGCATCCAGCATGATCTGTGCATGTTCATCATCGATATTGATGACAGCCACTTTTAATGATTCAAAACGGAATAAACCAGACTTTGCTTCCGCATAAGCTTGCAGCGTACCGTGATAGTCCAGATGGTCACGACTCAAATTACTATAGCCCGCAATCTCGATATCACAACCATTCAAGCGGCCTTGTTCCAGACCATGCGAACTGGCTTCAATCGAGGCAAACTCCGCATCGGCCTGCACATAGCCATGCAAGGCATTTTGCAGTTGCAAAGCATCTAGAGTGGTATGCGAAGATGCTTCCAGATTTGGCAAAATCCCGTTACCTGTAGTACCCATCACTGCACAGGCTTTACCTTGCAACATGATGAATTCAGCCACCAAGCGAGAAATCGTGGTTTTACCATTGGTGCCGGTAACTGCCAGAATTCGAGCAGCTTGCACAGGTTGAGTCGCTTGCAAATACTGCTTTTGCCATTGACCCATTAGATGACGTACATCTGCTACCACCAAATTTGGAGATACATCCAGTTCAGTTTCTGAAATCACGGCCAATGCACCCTGCTCTAAGGCTTTCTGGGCGAATTGAGCAGTTTTTTCCGGTTGAGACAGACTGGTCAGGGCAATAAAAATTTGTCCCGGTTTGACTTTACGACTATCCAGCTCGAAGCCCTGAAAGGATTGCTTCATCCAGTCAGCGACATCGTGAGGGGTGTAGAGATCTTGAAATGTAATAGACATTGATCACCTATTTACTGGACTTTGGGAGGTTCTAAAGGTTTGTCCAGAGGGACATTCAGCAGACGCAAGGATTCCTGCATCACGCGGGCAAAGACCGGTGCAGATACCGTACCGCCATAGTAAGTGCCTTGTGGGTTTTCTACCACCACCACCATAGCGATCCGTGGATCACTGACTGGTGCCACGCCGGCAAATAAAGCCCGGTATTCACTGGTTGAATAACCTTTACGGTCGGCACGCAATTTATGTGCAGTACCGGTTTTACCCGCCACGCGGTAACCTGGAATGGTGGCGCGAGTCGCCGTACCACCTGGCAAGGTTGCGGTTTCCATCATCAGCAGGACCTGATCGGCAATATTGGCATCGATCATCTGTTCACCCTGGGGCTGTTCTTCCAGCTTGTACAGGCTCAGCGGCATTTTCACGCCTTTATTGGCCAGCATGGCATAGGCATCAGCCAGCTGTAGTACCGTCGCATTCAGACCATAACCATAGGACATGGTTGCCACTTCTGACACATTCCATTTGCTAGGAGGCAGAATCAGACCGGCACTTTCACCCGGGAATTTCACCGCTGAACGCTGACCAAAACCCAAGCGTTTATAGAAGGTTGGCAAGGTTTCATACGGCAGCGACAAGGCCAGTTTCGCCACACCGACGTTAGAGGATTTCTGCAGAATGCCGCCGAGCGTCAACTGACCATAGTTATGCGTATCACGAATGGTATGATTACCGACTCGCATACTGCCCGGTGTGGTATTAACGACTGAATTCGCCGTATATTTGCCACTTTCCAAGGCCATCGCTACAGTGAGCGGCTTCATGGTCGAGCCCGGTTCGAAAGAATCGACTGCACCGCGGTTACGCATGGCATCCTTGTTGAGCAGGCTGTTTTTGTCATTCGGGTTATACGATGGCCATGATGACAGCGCCAGAATTTCACCGGTTTTGACATCAACAGCAATCGCAGTCGCTGAACGGGCATTATTGGCGACACCAGCAGCCGTCAGCTCACGGTACATAATATATTGCAGACGCGAGTCGATACTCAGGGTAATATTTTCACCCGGTTCAACTTCTTTAATCACTTCCGGTTCTTTGACCCGGTTGCCTTTTTTATCGCGAATGATCTGCTGTTCGCCATCCTTTCCGGAAAGACGGCTATTCAGCTGCATTTCCAGACCTTCAATCCCGCTGCCTTCGCTATTGGTCAGGCCAATAATCTGAGAGTTCGGCTGTGGCTGCGGATAATAACGTTTATAGTTTTTCTCGGTATATACGCCCTGAAAATTACGTTTCATGATCAGTTCGGCCTGTTGTGGCGGAACTTCTTTTTTCAGGATCAGATAACGTGAACGCGGACGTTCTTCCATTTTTTTACGTAGTTCTGCCCGATCCATACCGACTGCATCCGCCAGCTCATCCAGATTCAGGTTTTTATCCGGTAGCTGACGTTTGAGCTTGCGGCTATTCGGTTCTTTTTCCAGCGCCAGCATGGTCTCGTCATAGAGTTTTTTATTGTCAAAATAATCACGTGGATCAATCACAATTTTCATGATTGGGGTACTGATAGCCAATGGAATGCCATTACGATCATAAATTACGCCACGCATTGCCTTGATGGTATTGGTTCTTAAAATATTGGCATTGGCTTTGTTTTGCAAAAAATCTTTATTAATAATCTGTACATAGAAAGCACGGCAAATCAGTGTCACAAAACACAGCAACACCACCGCCCACATGATGTAAAAACGATTGATATAAACATTTGAGGCATTTTTGTCGGTGACCGATTGTTTTTTACGTACCGGTTGCTTCTTTCTCTTGTCTACCATGTCGGAACGCTAGCCTTATTTTTTCTCATCTGAAGTTTGTGGTAAGGAAATCACGACACTTTGTGAAACCGGAGGTGAATACATACGCAGCTGTGTCACTGCACGCGTACCGATCTGTGCCGTCGCGCCAAAAGTTTGCTGCTCAATCAGCAAACGCCCCCACTCTGCATTCAGGTCATCCCTTTCACGCAGATAGGTACTCAGCTTTCTGTTATCCTGACGGTATTCAAATACCTGAAATACCACAAATACTGCACTGATGAAGACCATCAATATCAGCATGAGATAGATTGTAACTTTTTTCAGCCACAATTTTTCTGTTTTTTTATCAACCACTTCCGTTTTCATGATCTGCCTATTAAGCTAAACGTTCTGCTACCCGGAGCCATGCGCTACGTGAACGAGGATTGGCTTTGACCTCCTCATCACTGGCTTTAACACGAGAAACTTTCTTTAAACGTCGCGTATCTTTCTGTTGTTGTGGCATTCCCCAGCCTGAATCCTCTTCAAGCGTTGACTCTTTTTGAATAAATTGTTTAATCAAACGGTCTTCCAGTGAATGGAAGCTAATCACCGCCAAACGTGCTTCAGGTTTCAAGATTTCAACGGCCTGAGGCAAGAAGATTTCAATATCTTCTAATTCCTTATTAATAGCAATACGAATTGCCTGGAAAGTACGGGTCGCAGCATGCTTATTTTTTTCCCATTTCGGGTGCGCTACTTTTACGATCTCAGCGAGCTTTGCCGTGGTATCAATATATCCAGCAGCTTTAATCGCTTTGGCAATACGGCGACTATAACGCTCTTCACCATATTTAAAAATGATATTCGCCAGTGCTTCTTCTTCAATCTGGGTCAGCCATTCTGCTGCGGTGGGACCTTGCGAGTTGTCCATGCGCATATCCAGTGGGCCATCTTTCATAAAACTGAAACCACGTTCAGCCTGATCCAGCTGCGGTGAAGAAACACCAAGATCCGCCATCACCCCATCGACGTGTTCAATGCCCAGCTCAGCCAATGCCTCTTTCAGATCAGCAAAGCTGGCATGAATAATTTTAAAACGTGAATCTTCTTGTTCGAGTTCAGCCGCTACAGCCAGTGCTTGTGGATCTTTATCAAAGGCATAGACGCGTGCATTTTCATCTAATTTGGACAGCAATAAACGCGTATGTCCACCACGGCCAAAGGTACCATCCACATAAGTTCCCGTATTGCGACCCGCCAACAAGGCATCAATCGTTTCGTGAAGTAATACAGAAATATGTGACATAAAAACTCAATCAATAGGGGGGAAAATTTAACTGCACATTATCACCCTGTTTAGGCAAAGCTCCAAACGACTTTTTGTAGATAAATATTACTTTCCATAGAGAAAACCGTTTTAGCATTTTCTGCCACAAAAAAAGCCTCCTGTTCAGGAGGCTTTTTTACCAGCAAGAGGACTTCGCAGATCAATTAACGTTTGCTGTTATAAATCTGGTCGAAAATTGCACCATTCACAAAATGGGTTTTCTGTGCATTGGCCCAACCACCAAAGACCTCATCAATGGTAAAGGTTTTGATTTTCGGGAACTGTGCCGAATATTTCGCTAATACTTTTTCATTACGTGGACGATAGAAATGTTTAGCTGCCATTTCCTGACCCAATGGTGAATACAGGTAATTGATATAACCTGTTGCTAGCCATTTATTGCCATTTTTCTCTACGGTACGATCCACAATCGCCACTGACGGTTCAGTCAAAATGGTAATTGATGGATAGACGATATCAAACTTGTTTTTACCAAAGGTCTTTTGCGTGACCAAGGCTTCATTTTCCCAAGTCAGCAATACATCGCCAATCCCACGCTCGGCAAAGGTGGTCATTGAAGCACGTGCAGCAGAATCCATCACTTTCACGTTCTTATAAAGTTTGCCAACAAAATCCTGTGCTTTAGCTTTATTGCCGCCTGGCTGTTTCTCGGCATAACCCCATGCAGACAGATACACCCAACGCGGCAAACCGCCCGTTTTCGGGTTTGGCGTAATAATTTGCACGCCTGGTTTTGTTAGGTCATTCCAGTCCTTGATGCCTTTCGGGTTGCCCTTGCGGACCATGAATACGATCGTCGAAGTATAAGGTGCCGAGTTGTGTGGGAATTCCTTTTGCCAGCCCGGCTGAATCTGACCAGATTTCACAATTTCTTCGATGTCATTGGCCAGCGCCAAAGTCACCACATCACCTTTCAGGCCATCGACCACAGAACGCGCCTGTTTGCCCGAACCGCCATGAGACTGCTTGAAATTCACATCCAGACCGGTGCGGTTTTTCCAGTAAGTCCCAAATGATTTGTTAAATTCATCATAGAACTCACGCGTGGCATCATAGGATACATTCAGAAACTGACGGTCTGCTGCTTGTGAAGCAGTCGCGGTCATGCCTAAACCAGTCGCCAACAAGGCAGCACTAAATAACGATTTTAATTGAGTTTTCATGGCAGCACAGAGTTTATCTTCATTAGATATAACTATATGAAATAAAATCATTTATCGCAATTCACCCTACAACATCACAACACGATAAAATGAAAGGTTTTTCTGACTTAATATTTTGTTTTTAAAAGGAAAATACAGTTTATTATTCTACTTATATCTAAGATATAGAATTTTATGCATTAGATATAAAGAAAATGGATAACACTTTAGCCATTTTCTTTATTCCATCTGGACTACAGCTTACTTATCTTTTTTCATTGTAAATCTGGTCATAAATCGCCCCATTCACAAGATGTGTTTTTTGCGCTTTGGCCCAACCACCAAAGACTTTATCAATGGTAAAGGTCTGGATTTTCGGAAACTGGGCTGAATATTTGTTAGCGACTTTGGCATCCCGCGGACGGAAGAAATATTTCGCAGCAAGCTCCTGCCCTTTCGGTGAATATAAATAGTTCAAATAGCCTTTTGCCAGATGGGTAGTGCCATTTTTATTCACGTTCTTATCGACAATCGCTACCGATGGTTCGGCCAGAATTGAAATCGATGGATAGACAATATCGTACTTGTCTTTACCCAGACCTTGCGTCGCCAGCAAGGCTTCATTTTCCCAGGATAAAAGCACATCACCAATGCCGCGCTCGGCAAACGTCGTCAGTGAACCACGGGCACCGGAATCTAAAACTTTGACATTTTGATAAAGTTTTTTCACCAGCTCTTTGGCTTTCGCATCATTACCGCCTGGCTGTTTCAGTGCATAACCCCAAGCAGACAGGTAGATCCAACGTGGCGCGCCACCAGTTTTCGGGTTTGGGGTAATAATGTCCACACCCGCTTTGGTCAGATCATTCCAGTCTTTGATTTGCTTTGGATTGCCTTTACGCACCAAGAATACAATCGTAGACGTATAGGGTGCCGAATTACTCGGAAACTCTTTTTGCCAGTCTTTCTCGATTAAACCGGCATTGACGATTTCTTCGATATCATTGGCCAAGGCCAAGGTTACGACATCGGCCTGCAAACCATCGACCACTGAACGCGCCTGCTTGCCTGAACCGCCATGCGACTGTTTAAAATTAACCGTTTGTCCGGTTTTCTGCTTCCAGAACTTGCCAAATTCTTCGTTATATTCCTGATAAAATTCACGGGTCGGGTCATAAGAGACATTCAGGAAATCTTTGGCGACGGAATTCTGTACAGCTGTTCCAACTAAAATTGTCAAGATTGCGGATGCTATTATTTTTTTCATCTGATGTAACTCTTTGTTTATATGAGCTGCACTATACAAATCAAAAATAAGCATAACAATCATGCATTTATAACAATATCTACAATCTATTGATGATTTTGAGATATCTTCTAACAATTAAATCCGGATACATATTCTGCTAGAAAAGTAATCTTCTGCTACAATATAAGACAGTTCTTCACGCTCTCTTCACAGTTGTCTGTTAAAAATAGGCCACCAAAACAGGAAATTACGATTTTTGGTAATTTTCCACAGAGTTATATTATTTCTTTTGTAAAAAATGTGACTTGGTTCTACTTCTTTATGATCAACTGTGATTAAATTGTAGGCAGAGTATTAAAAAAACATTTTTAACAAAATAAAACCAACCCGAAGTAAGGAGGAAGTTTGGATATGAAATTTACATTATTCACAGCCAGCATCCTAAGCCTGATTATGTTGTTCTCGATTCAACTCGGTCATGCCGTCGTTGTGAAGACAGATTTGCCGAAGCCTACAGTAAGCACTGTTGAAAGCAAGACTTCGCCGATTGAAAAAGCGATTCAGCAACAAAAAACTGAAAAAACACTTCAAACAGAAGATAATCTCAAAGTCTTGACTGCATTTAAAGTCGCACCTTCGCAAAATTTCTTTGCAGAACAGAATTACCGCTTCACCCGCTTTGTCCAAAGTATTTTTTCGAGCGCTCATTCTTAATCAGCCTCAACAGCGCTGAATATTCCCGGATTTAAAAGCCACATCATTCAATGTTGAATAAAGCATTAAGTGATGTGGCTTTTTCGCTATAATAGCTGCAATTTTATATCTAAGATTAGATCCGGCTATGACTGTTCGTACTCGTATTGCACCTTCTCCTACTGGTTTTCCGCATGTAGGTACTGCCTATATCGCCTTGTTTAACTTATGTTTTGCTAAACAGCATGGCGGTGAATTCATTCTTCGTATTGAAGATACTGACCAACTGCGCTCAACGCCTGAATCTGAAAAAATGATCCTGGATTCATTGCGCTGGTTGGGTCTGAACTGGTCTGAAGGTCCTGATGTCGGTGGCCCGCATGCGCCGTACCGCCAGTCAGAACGTATGGATATCTATAAAAATTATGCCTTGGAACTGGTAGAGAAAGGTCATGCCTTCTACTGTTTCGCAACTGCAGAAGAACTGGATCAAATGCGTGCAGAACAGCAGGCACGTGGAGAGTCGCCACGTTATGATGGTCGTGGTCTAAATCTTTCTGAAGAAGAAGTGGAGCGTCGTTTGGCCGCTGGTGAACCACATGTGATTCGCATGAAAGTACCGACTGAAGGTGTATGTAAATTCAATGACATGCTGCGTGGCGAAGTCGAGATTCCATGGGCGCAAGTAGACATGCAAATCCTGCTGAAAACCGATGGCCTACCAACCTACCACTTGGCTAACGTAGTAGATGATCATTTGATGCAAATCACCCACGTAATTCGTGGTGAAGAATGGATTCCATCTGCGCCGAAACATCAGTTGCTGTATCAATATTTTGGTTGGGAAATGCCGATACTATGCCACATGCCACTGCTGCGTAACCCGGATAAATCTAAGCTGTCTAAACGTAAAAACCCGACCTCAATTAACTATTACAGAGACATCGGTGTACTGCCTGAAGCCTTGTTGAACTACTTGGGTCGTATGGGCTGGTCAATGCCAGATGAAAGTGAAAAATTCACTTTGGCTGAAATGATTGAGCATTTTGATATCAAACGTGTATCCCTCGGTGGTCCGATCTTTGATGTTGAGAAATTGAACTGGTTAAATGGTCAATGGATCAAGGCACTCAGCCCGGCTGAACTTCTAGACACCTTATTGGCCTGGAAAGCAGATCGTGCCAAATTAGAAGAAATTGCAGCTGCGATTCAACCGCGTATTAACCTGCTGTCTGAAGCTGTGAACTGGTCTGCACATTATTTCAACCATTTCCCGACCCTGTCTAAAGAACAGTTTGAAAGCAAGAAACTGTCGGATGAACAGGTACGTCAAAGTCTTCAATTCGCAATTTGGCGTTTAGAAAGCCTGTTTACTTGGAATAACGACACGGTGAGCCAGACCTTGATGGACTTGGCGACACAGATGGAAATCAAGCTACGTGATTTCATGCCTGCGTTCTTTATTGCGATTGCCGGTTCGACAGCCTCTACCCCAGTCATGCAAACGATGGTGACCATTGGTCCGGATTTAACCTTTGCACGTTTACGTCATGCGCTAGAAATTGTCGGTGGTCCAAGCAAAAAAGAGCTGAAAGTCTGGGAAAAACTCAATGAAAGCTTAAAGTTGCCGAAAAATGAAGCAATTGATCAAGCTTAATTAATTTTTGTGTTGACGTGTGAGCGCGATATCCCTAATATAGCGCTCACACAGACTGGGGTCATAGCTCAGTTGGTAGAGCGCTACAATGGCATTGTAGAGGTCAGGAGTTCGATCCTCCTTGACTCCACCAAATCAAGTCTTGCTTTAGCTGTGTTATTTGCCTCAATTGTCCCTATCGTCTAGAGGCCTAGGACATCGCCCTTTCACGGCGGTAACCGGGGTTCGAATCCCCGTAGGGACGCCATATTCAAGATCATCGTAATATATATGGTGATCTTATAAAAAACCCAAGCATTGCGACTTGGGTTTTTTATTGCCTGTATATTTTATGTTGGGCAATATTTCGGTTTCTTCGCATCTTCCGATAAAATAATCAGTAATTTAGAATTTTGGAGTTGTAATGCAATATCGTTGCCCTAAGTGTCAAAGCCCGAAAATCATGCCAGTGGCCCAGCCAGGTCAAGCAGCTCCACGTCCAGTGGTTCCTAAAAGCTTAATGTTTCTGGTCCCTGCCCTGTTCCTTTTGCTATTACTGGTTATTATTAGTATCGCGATGTGGATTTTTGGCGATGGTGCAGGTACCACTTTACAGACTGCCACTGTGATCGTCTTTATTTTTTCCTTGATCGCAGGCTTTATGTTCTATAAGGACTTACCTGATTTTAAAATTTCAATGCAGGCATTCATGCAAACCCAAAAGAAATGGAAATGCCGTGAATGTAATCATGAGTGGGAAATCTAATTTACCCTCCACCCTATAATAAACATAAAAAACCAGCCCTGAGGCTGGTTTTTTTATTTACAAAAGTCGGAGATGATTAAACACCGATTTTGCGATATTTTTGACGCTTCGCTACAAGATCATCACCATCACGCTTACGGCGATATTCTTCAAACTCAGCATAGTTACCGGTGAAGAATTCAGGTGTTTCACCTTCGAATGACAAGATGTGCGTTGCAATACGGTCCAGGAACCAACGGTCATGCGAGATCACCATCACAGTACCTGGGAATACCAGAATGGCATCTTCAAGTGCACGCAAGGTTTCGATATCCAAGTCGTTTGATGGTTCATCGAGTAGGATAACGTTTGCGCCCATTTGCAGGATTTTCGCAAGTTGTAAACGGTTACGCTCACCACCTGACAATTGACCTACGCGTTTTTGCTGATCTTGGCCTTTAAAGTTAAAGCGACCGATATACGCACGAGATGCGATTTCGTAATCACCAATCTTCAAGATGTCTAGACCGCCAGACACTTCTTCCCAAACGGTTTTGTTGTTATCTAAGGTGTCACGGATCTGACCGACATAAGCCACTTTAACCGATTCACCCAGCGTTACCGTACCGGTATCTGGTTGCTGTTCACCAGTCATCATACGGAATAGCGTGGTTTTACCTGCACCGTTCTCACCCACGATACCCACAATTGCAGCAGGTGGTACTGTGAACGTTAAATCTTTGTACAGTAAGCGATCACCAAACGATTTGCTGATGCCTTCAACTTCTACAACCTTGTTGCCCAGACGTGGGCCAGGTGGAATGTAGATTTCAGAGGTTTCGTTACGTTGCTGGAATTCGCGTGAGTTAAGCTCTTCAAAACGCTCCATACGCGCTTTGTTTTTCTTTTGCTGACCTTTGGCATTTGAACGAACCCATTCAAGTTCTTTTTTCAATGCTTTAGCAAAAGATTCTTCCTGCTTGTTCTCTTGCTCTAAACGGGCATTTTTTTGCTCAAGCCAAGAAGAGTAGTTACCTTGATACGGAATACCCATACCACGGTCAAGCTCAAGGATCCATTCTGCAACGTTATCCAGGAAGTAACGGTCATGCGTAATCGCAACGATGGTACCCGGGAAGTCTTTCAAGAAACGTTCCAACCAAGATACAGATGAAGCATCTAAATGGTTCGTCGGTTCATCGAGAAGCAACATGTCTGGTTTAGACAGAAGTAAACGGCAAAGTGCCACACGGCGGCGTTCACCACCTGAAAGCTTAGATACATCTGCATCCCAAGCAGGCAAGTTCAATGCTGCAGCTGCTTGATCCATCTGGTTCGCAAGGTTATGCGCATCCCAAGTCTGGATAATCGCTTCAAGCTTCTCTTGCTCTTTCGCAAGTGCATCGAAATCCGCATCTTCTGCTGCATATTCAGCAAAGACTTCATCCAGACGTGCCAAGGCATCAAGCGGTTCACGTAAACCATCTTCGACGTTACCACGAACGTCTTTGCTTTCGTCTAAAGGTGGTTCTTGCTCAAGATAACCGATTTTTGTACCCGGTTGCGCACGCGCCTCACCAGAGAAATCTTTATCTACGCCCGCCATAATACGAAGCAAGGTAGATTTACCTGCACCGTTTAAACCAAGCACACCAATTTTAGCGCCTGGGAAAAATGATAAGGAGATGTCTTTCAGGATTTCGCGCTTAGGCGGAACCATCTTCGACACTCGGTTCATCGTGTAAATATATTGGGCCACGTAGGACTCCTCAACTGAAAAACCAAATGGGGTTAAAACAACCACCCCAGCTCAAAAAAGAGCGAAAAAATAATCGGCTATTATACGCAGAAAGCAGCGAAAACATAAGCCATTGCCATGAACTTCAATGCATTGTTACAAGTTTCTTGCTGATGTTTTTTTAAACAACTGTTTTCAGTAAAATAAATGACTCAAATCCAGGTCGATATATGAATATTTCATATATTTATTTCAATAAAATTGCACTTTTACTCATATGTGAAAATGCTACACTCAAGCCATAAACTTAAACAAGAAGATCAAACAGAATGAGCTATAAAGCAGAAACCCTTGCGATTCATGCAGGTTATACCCCTGAAGCAACCACCAAAGCTGTGGCAGTACCGATTTACCAAACCACGTCTTATGCCTTTGACAATACTCAACATGGGGCCGATCTCTTTGATTTAAAGGTTCAGGGCAATATCTATACCCGAATTATGAACCCGACCACTGCGGTTCTGGAACAACGTGTTGCAGCGCTTGAAGGTGGAATTGGCGCCCTGGCTTTGGCCTCTGGCATGGCTGCGATTACTTATGCGATTCAAACCATTGCTGAAGCCGGTGACAACATTGCTTCTGTGTCAACGCTTTACGGCGGTACCTATAACCTGTTTGCCCATACCCTGCCAAAACAGGGTATTGAAGTCCGTTTCTTTGATTATGAACAACCGGAAAGTCTGCGTGACTTGATTGATGAAAAAACCAAACTGGTCTTTGTCGAATCGATTGGTAACCCGCTGGGTAATATTATTGATCTGGAAGCCATTGCTAAAATTGCACATGAATATGGCGTGCCGGTCATTGTCGACAATACTGTTGCCACCCCAGTACTACAAAAATCTTTCGATTTCGGTGCGGATATTGTAGTGCATTCCCTGACCAAATATATCGGTGGTCATGGCAATTCCATTGGCGGCATCATTGTGGATAGCGGTAAATTCCCGTGGGGTAAATACCCTGAACGTTTCCCTGCCCTGAATACGCCTGACCCAAGCTACCACGGCGTCAACTACGTCGAGGTTTTGGGTGAAGCTGCTTATATCGCTCGTGCCCGTGTGGTGCCGCTACGCAATACCGGCGCTGCGATCAGTCCGCAGAATGTGTTTTTGATTCTGCAAGGTCTGGAAACCTTAAGCCTACGGATGGAACGTCATACCAAAAACGCACTGAAAGTCGCTGAATATCTGCAAAAACATCCGAAAGTGAAATGGGTCAATTACGCTGGCCTGAAAGATCATCCACAGCATGCCTTGGCACAAAAATATGTGAAAGGTAAACCGTCTGCCATTCTGACCTTTGGGGTAGAACATGGTCTCGAAGGCGGCACACGTTTTATTGATGCCCTGCAACTGTTTACACGTCTGGTTAATATCGGCGATGCTAAAAGTCTGGCCTGCCATCCGGCGACCACCACGCATCGTCAGCTCAATGCCGAGGAGTTAAAATCGGCAGGTGTCAGTGAAGATATGGTACGACTTTCTATTGGAATTGAACATATTGATGACCTAATTGCCGATCTGGAGCAGGCGCTGGCGACCGTTTAAAAACGGTGCCCGAGCCGATTCGAAACCTCATCATTTTGATGAGGTTTTTTTATTTATTTTCTAAAACAGCCACTTGCTTTGCTTTTTATTTTCATGTTAAAAGTTAAATGAAAGAGTGAACACAAATAGAGCAATTACTCTAATTTTTATTTTAATTTCAATAGTTTAATTTATAGATTTTCCTGAAGAATTAGTTATCATATCTGGACTCACCTTCGCTCTCATATTCTGTTAGAGCGCCATAAACCTTTAATAAAAATAATTTGAACGCTGACTTCAAATTAGGGATAACCTGAGTTCGATATAAAAAAAGAGTAGAAAAAAAGCCCTGTTTTTGTAACATATTGGTTCTCAAGACAAAATGTTATAAAACAAGGCTTCTCAATGGATCATATTACC
>NZ_JBBCWZ010000056.1:0-21229 GCF_037145695.1 Acinetobacter sp. USHLN143 | reverse complement strand
GTAATTTCTACCATCAATCAATGAAAATAATTTCGATCGATCAACCAGTAAAAATCCACACAAGTTGTTCTTCATAATCTCTTAATGATCTTTCTAACACCTCGTCAGTGCCAGAAGCTGGACTTCGATAAACTCAACAACTCCGCCATTCTGCTTCGTTCGTTTCCGTCTATCTCGTCGGTATGGGTGCATTCTAGAGGATTTCAGAATCATTGCAACCCCCAATTCACTATATTTTTCACGTATGTCTTTTTTTTCTACAAAAATTACTGAAAAATCGCTTTTTTATCTAATTTTTAAGCGTTTTTATGCAATAAACCCACTAAACACGTCATTTTATTTTTATAACTGAAAATTCATTTAGACCTAAAAACTATCACAATAATATTTAAAACAGTATTTTTAGCCTTTTGACATTCAAATCTTATCTTTTATTTAAATTAGCTCATCAAAAGAAAACCAAAATTATTCTATCTCGTCCAATAAACTGATCTAAATCCTAGACTCCTCAATTGATGAGTTATTTTTTACGTACAAGGCTTTTATAAAAGCCTATTTTTAGGCTGCTATATAGAAGAAGTATTCATTTTTAGTTTTTCGAATCCCAAGACCATGCGTAGATCACTTATATATAGAAGATAAAGTCTGTTATTTTGCATTAAGCGACTTTTTCCTGCTGTTGCTGTCCACGCCAATGTTGCATGACCTCTACAGTCATGTCTTTCTTACCCTGATAATCCTCGGCAATAAAGAATAATTTCGCGCGTCGCGGTAACTGCTCTTCAATCAGGGAAAATAGAAAGTAATGCGCGGCCAGATCAAGCTGCATAAATAAAGTATAGACAGATCCATAGAGTTGCTGTTTTTGTTCGACCGGCTGGTATTCAAATAAGAACCGTAATATGCAATCGATTTGTTCATCAAAAATATTTTCTGTTGGAAAGCGATACATTCAATCACCTCTGCCTTAATTTTTTATGTTTTGCACTTTTCTTTTCGAGTCATTTTGGAGTCAATTGAAATGAACTCATTCTTAGGGTCATTCACCTAAGTTCAATTTACTGGTTAATTTTAAGTTTGATGGCTCAACGAGAAAAGCAGGCATGCAGATTTATATCTTGATTACGCAATAATAAAGAAAAAAGGAAGAGATCTCTCCCAAAATCTCCTCCTTAGAATTGAATCTTTACCCGATCCATTATGTCATTATTATAGTTATTCGCTTTAAAGCTTTTAAAAAGAGCCTCTTGGAAAAGAGACTTTCTCAGTTGTGGAGTACTATTATTTTTACTACCCTCTAGATGCTCTAAACGAATTCTCTAGATGAATAAATCCTATACATAATAAAGATGAAAAGCAAGTGATTTGGGAAAAATTAACTATTGTTTTCATAGGGTTTTTTTTGACTTTACTTATTTGATTTTTAAATATAGAACATCAATAAAAAAAGCAGACCGAAGCCTGCTTTTATTTCAATAACTTATCCGCTCTTTAGTCAACAAAAGTGACTTTAGCAATTGCTTTTTTGCTGGCCTGAACAATCAAAGTCACGTTCTCTTTCACAGAATACGTCGTATCTACAGTCTGCCAATCCACTTTTACTGCGCCACGGCCTAATGCATCCTTGGCTTGGGCTGCATTTTTGGTTAAGCCTGCCTCACGTAAAATCGAGGTAATAAAGATTTCACCACCAAACTCGCCACGTGAAATGGTCACTTCTGGCGTACCTTCGGGTAATTCACCTTCAGTAATGATATTACCCGCGCCTTTGTGGGCATTGGCAGCCGCTTCTGCACCATGGAAACGCTCGACCAGCTCCAGCGCAAGAATCTTTTTGACTTCTTGTGGATTACGGCCTTCAGCCACTTCTTTTAATAACTGTTGAATTTCTTCAATGGTTTTGAAGCTCAGCAGATCAAAATAACGCTCAATCAATGCATCCGGCATTGAGAGCACTTTTTGGTACATCGCGCCCGGTGCATCAAATACACCAATATAGTTACCTAAAGACTTAGACATCTTGTTGACGCCATCTAAACCTTCAAGAATTGGCACTGTGATACATACTTGTGCTTCTTGATTATAACGACCTTGTAAGGTACGACCCATCAACAGGTTAAAGGTCTGATCTGTACCACCCAGTTCTACGTCTGCTTCCAGCGCAACAGAGTCATAGCCTTGTACCAATGGGTACAAAAATTCATGAATCGCGATCGGCTGCTGGTTGTTATAACGTTTGGTGAAATCATCACGCTCCAACATACGCGCAACCGTTTGCTGTGATGCCAATTGAATTAAATCAGCCGCAGTTTTTTGCGCAAACCATTCCGAGTTAAACACCACTTTGGTTTTGTCGGGATCAAGAATTTTAAATACTTGTTCTTGATATGTTTTAGCGTTCTCTAAAACCTGTTCACGTGACAATGGTGGACGTGTTGCGCTCTTACCAGTTGGGTCACCGATCATCGCAGTATAGTCACCGATCAGAAACAACACTTCATGACCCAAATCTTGGAATACTTTTAACTTATTAATGAGAACCGTGTGGCCCAAGTGCAAATCAGGCGCAGTCGGATCAAAACCCGCTTTAATTTTTAATGGGCGATTCTGTTTTAATTTCTTGAGAAGGTCTTCTTCAGAAATAATTTCGTGGGTGCCTCGTTGAATGAGGGCAAGTTGTTCTTCAGCCGGCAGGAAATTTGACATCACAAAATCCAATACATCAGTTACTCAATTTGTGCGATATACTAACACTTTTTCAGCATATTGCAGGCTTAAGAATAACCATGACAGCGATCTATATTGGGGTAATGACCGGCACGAGCATGGATGGTGTCGATATTGTTGCTGCTTCTTTTGATCCACTCCAGCTTCATGCCACACTCACTTTGGCATTTGATCCCGACCTTCGGGATGAGCTGATGGCACTGACCTTGCCAGATGACAATGAAATTGACCGTATGGGCAAGGCTGATGTTGCACTGGCACAAATGATTGGTCATGGTATTAATGCGCTGATTGAAAAAAATAACCTGGATAAATCCAGAATCAAGGCGATTGGCTCGCATGGCCAGACCATCCGGCATCGTCCTGAACATGGTTTTACCCTACAAATTGGTGACCCGAACATCATTACTGAAATTACTCAGATTCCGGTGATTTCAGATTTCCGTCGTCGTGATCTGGCGGCAGGTGGTCAGGGAGCACCTTTAGTTCCAGCATTTCATCAGGATATTTTCCAGCATGACAGCATTCACCGGGTAATTTTAAATCTGGGTGGCATTGCCAATGTCAGCCTGCTGCCTGCCGGGAAGCCTGAAGAGGTTTATGGTTTTGATACCGGACCGGCCAATATCTTGATGGATGCTTGGTGTTCCCGTTATACCGGTCAGCCTTTTGATGAAAATGGCAACTGGGCAGCCTATGGCACCCCGATTCGCAGTTTGCTTGATCGCTTGCAGTCACACGCATTCTTCTCCAAAGAACCTCCGAAAAGTACCGGTCGTGAAGATTTCAACCTGGAATGGCTGGATGAACAGATTGCTGACTGGCGCAATGACCTGCAATACGATGAACTGGAAGATACTCCAGAAAATGTACAGGCGACTTTATTAAAGCTCACTACCCGTGCCATTAAAAAAGCAATTTACCGCTCTGGCATGGATACCGGACAGGTTTTTGTTTGCGGTGGCGGTGCCTATAACTCACATTTACTGGAGCAGTTGCGCTGGCGCCTGCGCAAACATGAATGGAGCGTACAGACTACCGCCGATCTGGGCCTCAGTCCCACCTGGGTGGAAGCTACTGCCTTTGCCTGGCTGGCCATGCGTTTTATGAATCAACTGAATGGTAACCTGCCTGCAGTCACTGGTGCCGCTGGCTATCGCGTCCTTGGCACCATTACTGCTGTTTAAATTCAGCGAATTACTATTATCTTGCATGACTCTATAGCTACATAACTACTCAAAAACAGTCATCAAAAAAGGTCTGCATGAATGCAGACCTTTTTTCGTTTTCAATATTCTTTATTGCATCATGCGTTTGGCATTTTCATTTCTAAAGGCCCGCAAAATCTGCTGACCAGCACGACCTGTTGGACTCAAGCCCAAACGCTGCTGTTCCTGACGAATCGCTTGACGGGTTTTATCTCCAATCAGACCATCCACCGCACCAATATCATAGCCACGGTTTAACAGAAATTGCTGGATCTCACGACGTTCTGCACGCGAAGTTCCCGGATCATCAGTAGGCCATGTGGTCATAAATGAGCCTTTACCTTGCAGGCGATCGGATAAATGCGCAATCGCCAAGGCATAACTTTCTGCCGCGTTATAGCTATAAATGGCATCAAAGTTTTTAAAGACCAAAAATACTGGACCACTCGGGCCTGCAGGTGTAAGCAATCCGGCCTGAGAAGATTGCGATAAATTTCCTTGAACCAATGCCGAACCATCGGCACGAACCACCCCTTGATTGATCCAGCTACTCAAGGATTTTTTATTTCTTCGGCCTTCACCGGAAACCGACATGCCTTGCGGAATCTTGACTTCAAAGCCCCAAGGTTGCCCGCTCTGCCAGCCACGCTTGCTTAAAAAGTTGGCGGTCGATGCCAGTGCATCAGGAATGCTCGAAACCAGATCACGTCGGCCATCACCATCAAAATCAACTGCAAGTTCATCATAAGTCGATGGCATAAACTGGGTATGACCAAATGCGCCTGCCCAGGAACCCTTTAATTGTTCTTCACGCACATCGCCACGCTGTAACAGTTTCATTGTGGTAAAAAACTCACCACGAAAATAACTCTGGCGACGACCTTCACAGCTCAAAGTTCCTAAAGCCTGTAATAAAGGATATTTCCCCGAAATATCACCAAAATTACTTTCGACACCCCATACCGCAACTACCGTTTCTGCAGGTACACCATAGGTAGCAGCAACACGATTGAGCACCTCACGATGTTGCTGTAGTTTTTGCCGGCCGAGCTGAACCCGTTCTTCATCCACCAAACCAGATAGATAATCCCAAATCGGGGTAGAAAATTCAGGCTGGTAATTCAGGCGTTCAATCACTGAATAATCCGGGTTTAAGTTCTGGGTATAACGATCATAGGTACTGCCGCTTACACCTCTAGCAACAGCTTGACTGCGCAAATTAGCGAGACAGTTTTGAAAATTATTTTGGGAGGCATAATTCGGGATATTTGAACTAGAGGTCAAATCAGTCGGCGTGACACGTTGACCATTAATAATAAGTTCAGCCTGTGCCTGTGAAGCAGCCAAGACCACAGAACCAATAAAAAGTGCAAGCCGTTGCATAAGACCCTTGAATATTTAGATTTTGAATTATGCTTCTACCTTAGCAGCTCATGATGAAAATTAAAGCGCCAATGCGTAAATTTAAATTCATAATTCCTACACTTTTAAATTCATTTTGTAATCTTTAAATTTAAACACGAGTTATCCACAAGCTTGTTTTAAATTCAAATCAGCAGGATTTTTGAATTTAAAAAATTACTGGGGATAACTTGTTTCAGGAAAAGCGAGTCACGATCATCAACATGCTCTAATTACACTCGTTTTTGTTTTAAATTCATTTGAATAATGGGCTAATATTTTTAAATTCAAAAACTTTGAATTCATTTATCCAGTTTTAAATTTGAATTCATATTTTTTGAATTTAAAAGCGCAAGTTTAAATTCAAAGTGCGATTTAAATTTGAATTTATTTTTATGAATTTAAATTCAAAACTGCTTTCCAGTTTTAAATTCAAACTTTGATTTCAAGCTTATCTACAAGTGAATATGGCAAAATTCAGCTGTAAAAAAGGTTTTATTGGATTGTTATATTTATACTCAATTGATCAGTTTATAAGCAATTGATTTAAAAACTGATCCGACCAATGGCAGGTATTTTTGAAGAGGCGCAATCATGCCTGAAAGCAGACAAATAAAAAAGCGATCACCGAAGTGATCGCTTTTTTTATCAGCAAGTTAAAGCCTAGATGGTCATATCTTCGCTCAATGCCAATGGATTCGGTAAAATTTTCGCCAGTTGGCGGCAAAGTACAGACAATTGCGCGCTGTCATTTGGCATCAGGGTAATGTGACCAATCTTGCGGCCTTCGCGCTCTGACTTATTGTAAAGATGCAAATGTGCACCTTCCAGAGCAAGTACATCTGCAGATTTCGGATGCTGACCAATGATGTTCACCAAGACAGTTGGGCGGATCACTTCAGTTGAACCTAAAGGTAAACCTGCCACGGCACGCACATGGTTTTCAAACTGCGAACATACTGCACCTTCAATCGACCAGTGACCCGAGTTATGCACACGTGGTGCCATCTCGTTGGCATATAGGCCATTGTCTGTCACAAACAGCTCAAGGGTCAGCACACCGACATAGTTCAGATGATTCAGCAGGCGAGTGATGTATTCTTGTGCTACCGGCTGCAAGTCAGTACTGTCCGGTGCTGGCACAATCGAGTGCGACAGAATGCCGTCATGATGATGATTTTCCGCCAATGGCCAGGTTTTTACATCACCATCTTGGCCGCGTACTGCAATGATTGAAACTTCACGCGAGAAAGTCACGAAACTTTCAGCAATCAGTTCACCCGCAGGGCCCAATTCTGCCCAGGCCTGATCCATCTGATCGGCCGAACGTAAAACAAATTGACCTTTGCCATCATAACCGCCACGCGAAGTTTTCAGTACGATCGGCAAGCCCAGTTCAGCTACAGCAGCCTGTAAGCTTTCCAGTGAAGTGACCGCTTTGTACGGTGCAACCGGAATAGCCAGTTCATCAAACAAGGCTTTTTCAGACAGACGATGCTGGGCAATCGCCAAAGCCTGACGCGGCGGATGCAGTTGCTTGCTTTGCGTCAGTACATCAACATCTGCAAGTGGCGTATTTTCAAACTCAAGGCTAAATACATCTGCACTGTTAATAAAGTCTTGCAGACCATTTTCAGCTTGGCTCGAAATCACCGGACCCAAAGCAGCAGAAGGGCAGTCTGTGCTGGCTTCAAAAAATGTACATTGAATATTTAATGGAAGTGCCGCTTGCGCCATCATACGACCCAGCTGACCGCCACCAAAAATACCGATGGTTTTATCCATAATCTGTGTCTCGACTTAAGCCTGGCCTGGAATATTGTTGCTTGCCACTTTATCTGTTTGCGCTGCACGGAAATCTGCAACATTTTTTGCGATTTCTGGACGGGTCAAACCCAGAATTTGCGCGGCCATAATGGCAGCATTGGTGGCACCGGCAGGACCAATCGCCAAGGTACCGACTGCAATACCTGCTGGCATTTGCACAATAGACAGCAATGAATCAACACCGTTTAAAATCGAAGATTTCACCGGTACACCCAAAACTGGAAGATCAGTTTTCGCCGCACACATCCCCGGTAAATGCGCTGCGCCACCTGCACCGGCAATAATTACCTGAATACCACGATCACGCGCTTGCTCGGCATATTCAAACAGGCGGTCTGGGGTACGGTGTGCAGAAACAACTTCGGCTTCAAATGGGACACCAAGCTGCTTGAGCATATTGGCAGTGTGTTCGAGAGTTGCCCAATCTGATTGAGAACCCATGATAATACCTACGAGAGGAGTATCTTGTGCAGCAGCCGCATTCATTGCAAATTTTCCAGAGATTAAAGTGAGAAAAGATAAATCTCGACGAGAGAGCCAAGCTTGAATAGGAGTGCGTATTATAGACTGAAAATTCAGCTTCATAAAATTTAACGGTCAAAGCAAGGCTCGATTTTTCTTGTTTTTTTATCGAATTTTCAAAAACTGGAATAAAAATAAGGGAGTAGCCGCAGTTACAACTATTTAGGAACTGCGGAATACAAAATAGACACATCCACACAGACATAAAGCAGCCCAGAGATAATCCAGTTTAAAAGGCTGCTTAAACATGAAAATCATAAAAGGAACAAAGACCAGTAAAGTCACGACTTCCTGGGTAATTTTCATTTGACCGACTGCCATTCCTTGCTGCGCCAGTAATTTGGTCGCCGGAATCATCAGGCTATATTCAAACAGGGCAATGGCCCAGCTGAATAAAATCGCTTGCCAGAGCGGTGCATCATGTGGCAAAAACTTTAAATGCCCATACCAGGCCAGGGTCATAAAACAGTTGGCAATTACCAGAAGAAATAAAGCCGGCAGCATCTGCATGCACTCTGCAAAAAGGTCGAACTTATTTTACGGTTTATTAGGCGAAAAGACATTGCGTCACTTTGAAATTTTCTTTGAATTTATCCGTGAAACAGGATTTAAAAAATCCCGCAACAAGGCCAGAATTTTCACTATCTTTTCAGCTAAAGCCTTGCTATCGTTGCTTGCAAATTGAATAAATCATGACAACAGCACCAATATAAAGTGATGGGTCAGACAGGAACGGAGTGAAGTAGATGCATCTGCATATTTTGGGTATTTGTGGCACCTTTATGGGCTCGTTAGCGCTACTTGCACGCGATCTGGGCCACCAGGTAACAGGTTCAGACCTGAATGTGTATCCACCCATGTCGACCCAACTTGAAAATGCGGGCATCACTTTAATGCAGGGTTATGACCGCAGCCATTTGCAGCCGCATCCGGATCTGGTCATTGTCGGTAATGCCATGAAGCGTGGTATTGATGCAGTCGAATATATGCTGAATGCAGGTCTGCCTTATATTTCAGGTCCGCAGTTTTTGGCTGACCATGTGTTACAAGGCAAGCATGTGCTGGGTGTCGCCGGAACTCATGGCAAGACCACAACAACAACCATGCTGGCTTGGGTACTGGATCAAGCCGGTCTGGAGCCGGGCTTCCTGATTGGTGGTGTGCCTTTAGGCTTTTCAGAAAGTGCGCGTCTCGGTGGCGGGAAATACTTCTGTGTCGAAGCCGATGAATACGATTCTGCTTTCTTCGACAAGCGGTCCAAGTTTGTACATTACCATCCAAAAACAGCAATTTTAAATAACCTGGAATTTGACCATGCCGATATCTTTGATGATCTAGCCGCAATTCAAAAGCAGTTCCATCATTTAGTCCGTACCATTCCAAGTGAAGGCCGGATTATCGCGCCGATTACTGAGAGCAATATTGATGAAGTGCTGGAGCAGGGCTGCTGGACGCCTGTAGTGCGCACCAGTCTGGATGCCAACGAAAAATCTGAACTGTATGCAGAACAATTGTCAGCAGATGGTTCACATTTCAAAGTCCTGCAACAGGGCGTAGTCAAAGGCGAAGTACAGTGGAATATGACCGGGCAGCATTCGGTGGCGAATGCACTTGCGACGATTGCAGCCGCTGAACATGTCGGTGTATCGATTGAAACCGCCTGTGAAGCGCTGTCCAATTTTGGTGGTGTGAAACGCCGTATGGAACTGTTAGGCACAGTCCGTGGTATCGAGGTGTATGATGATTTCGCGCACCATCCGACAGCGATTGATACGACCTTAGAAGGCGCGCGCAAACGTCTGGGTGAACGCAAACTCTGGGCAATTATTGAACCGCGCTCCAATACCATGCGCATGGGCAGCCATAAAGATGGCTTGGCTCATTCTGCACGTCTGGCCGATGAAGTGATCTGGTATCAACCGGAAGGACTGGATTGGGATCTGCAACCGGTCATTGAGGCTGCGCCAAACAAGGCCAAAGTTGCACGCACACTGGATGACATCATTCAGACTGTGGTGGCAGAAGCAGGCGAGGGCGATGCCGTAGTAATTATGTCGAATGGCGGTTTTGGCGGTTTGCATCAGAAGCTAATCACTGTTTTACAAGCATAAAATAGATTTAAGTGAAGTGAATAAGCCCGCCTAGCGGGCTTTTTTTAGCATATTAAAACGTTGATTGAGAAAAAGTGAACCGTTGTTCTGATCCTGCAATCCTATGATTTAAATATTGACCCAAATAGCAGATTTATCTCTGAACCCTCCCTGATGATCTTTTGTTGCAATCTGTACACAAGACTCATTGCAGCGCCATATCACTCAAGGCACAATCGAGAAGAACACAGGTATCTATAGGCCTGAAAGCCAGATCATAAATCAGCCCATCGCTGTCACTATATAAAAGCAATCGAGGCGTTCATTATTCTCGCTGAGTCAGGTCATTCTCATTCCTCATTCCATTAGGAGATGTGTCATGACAACGATGAAAGCGATGGTCTATTACGGCGCAAATAATATCCGCTTTGAAGACCGCCCAGTTCCCACCATTTTGCATCCCAGCGATGCCATCATTAAACTGGAAAAAGTTACCATCTGCGGTACCGACTTGGGTATCTGGAAAGGTAAAAACCCGGAAATTGAGCAGGAGGCTACGCGTAAAGAGGGCAGCTTTAAGGGACGTATTTTAGGTCACGAAGGTATTGGCATTGTGGAAGAAGTTGGTTCCGCCGTGCAAAACTTTAAAAAGGGCGACCGGGTGATTATTTCCTGTGTCAGCCGCTGCGGAACCTGTGAAAACTGCCAGAAACAGCTCTATGCCCATTGTCGCAATGAAGGCGGCTGGATCATGGGTTATATGATTGATGGCACCCATGCCGAATATGTACGCACGCCCTTTGCCGATACCTCACTCTATCATTTACCCGATGGCCTGAATCAAGATGTGGCCGTATTCCTCTCAGATATCCTGCCAACTTCACATGAAATTGGGGTGCAATATGGCGATGTCAAACCAGGCGACAATGTCGCGATTGTCGGGGCAGGGCCAATCGGCATGAGTTGTCTGCTCACCGCACAGTTTTATTCACCCGCCAATATTATTATGGTGGATATGGATGATAATCGGCTGGAATTTGCCAAGACTGTCGGCGCGACGCATATCATCAACTCTGCCAAAGAAGATGCCATTCAAAAGATTCTAGAGATTACCGATGGACGCGGGGTCGACTGTGCCATTGAAGCAGTGGGGGTGGAGCCTACCTGGAATATTTGCCAGCATGTCGTGAAGGAGGGCGGGCATATTGCCAACGTCGGCGTACATGGTAAACCGGTGAGTTTTGAACTGAACAAACTCTGGATTAAAAACCTGACCATCACCACCGGCCTGGTGAATGCCAATACCACAGGGATGTTGCTGAAAACCTGCTGTTCCGGCAAATTGCCCCTAGAAAAACTGGCGACCCATCATTTTAAATTTGCCGATTTTGAAAAAGCCTATGATGTGTTTAAACATGCCTCCGATGAAAAGGCCTTAAAAGTCATGATTGACATGAGCTAATCCACATCAGACAAAAAAGTCCGCTATGCGGACTTTTTTATTTTCAGCATTTACCCCTCAGATCAGAAATAGGGGACATAACCACGCTGCTTATAGCCTTTTGGCGATGCCAGACTGGCCTGATTTTCTTCCAGGCGATACAGTACTTTGAGGAATTCGGCAATTCCTGACTGCTGTAAGGCATGCGGATCAAATTGCTTCAAACCTAAACGTGAAAATAAAGAAGAAATTTCACTGTGTTTATGCACATATTTCATTGACCATTCCGAGAAATGGGACTGCTCTACTATTGCATCTGCAAAACGTAGGACATTGTGATGGCGGGGATCCTGACAAATGCTCTGAAATAAACTTTCCACTACTTCAGGCTGACCTTCAAGGCACTGGAAAAACTTGCCATGGGAATAATACAACACCCCATGAATCTGCTGCTGAAGATTGAACTTCCGGGCAGTGGCCAAAATATCGCTCAAATCTTGTAACAACTCTTGTTCAGATTCTATGCGTTCACTGGCATAGCAAAGCTGTAGGATCATGCCATCTCACTAAAAGGAAGAATTAAAAACACAATTTAATCAATAATTTTAAATTAAGTCGACTATTTTTTAATCAAATATCCGTTTTTGCTTACATGGTTTTCAGTTTGCATTTCTGGATTAAACTTTTAACAATAGTGCCTGAATGATTAAACGAATATTTTCATACACCTACCATGAACATGAGGATCACTTGATGTTAAAAGATCTGATTTTAACCCTCGCCTTGTTATGTGTGTGCTTTATCCTGATGATCACTTTAAATAATTGGCAATTCAGCGCTCAAACCAATCTGCTGATCAGTTCAATTTTTATTAGCTGGACGATCTTGAAATTTGTTGGGCATCGTATTTATTTTCATGCCAGTTACCTGCTGATCATGGCAATTTTAGTGATGCTGCAACAGTTTGAAGAAATTTTCTGGGCGATGACCGGCGTGATGGCAGGTTTCGGTTTATATACCCTGTTACAGGTTATATTGATTCCTGCCTTGAAAGAAAAACTGCATTTATCTTTCGGGAAATCCCCTTGGGTAGTTAAATAGCCGTTGCTGCGACATCGGCCAGACTTCGGTCACGTTTAAACATGACATCCACATAGGAACATTGCGGGATGATGGTTAAACTTTTCTCACGGGCAAAATCGACCAGTGCATCCAGCATTTTTCGGGCAATACCGTGGCCACGCAAGGAATCATCAACCCAGGTATGATCGGCAATTATAACGGCATCGCCCCGCCATTGATAAGTGATCTCCGCCAGGCGGCGTCCTTGATCTTCCATAAAAAATACACCACCGCGTTTTGAATCTTGATATTTGATTTCCATACGAATCTGAACCTTTGTTGTCATTTTTAAATTATAAAACATCATTAAAGTGAGGCTCTCGCTCGAACACGGATTTGGCAAAAGGGCATTTTGGAATAATCCTGATGCCGTGTTCACGGGCAAAATTCACAGCGGCCTCGACCAGATAATATCCGACGTGCTGGCCGCGTAGACTGTCATCGACCCAGGTGTGTTCAATCACTAATTGATCTTCATTTACTCTTGAATAACTCATTTCTGCCAGACGTTTTTCATTTGGCTCTACGAACCATAAACCTCCAGTGTCCTGTTGCTGATGCTCGATCAACATGCCGATCCTCTCCTTGTTTTTAAACCAGACTGACATATTTTTCCCTGCTCTATTGTTAGATTTCTTTTAAAGGATTGTGAATCTGTCCTTCTGGCCAATACCGCATTTTGCTCAACAGGTTTAAACTGCCAGCCGGTTCCTTTTATCAGATGTTTATGTCCAGCTCTTCTTCCACCTCTTCGGTGACGCGTCAATGGGTTTGTGTGATTGCTTTAGCCTCTGCTGCCTTTATTTTCAATACCACCGAATTTATCCCGGTGGCGCTATTAAGTGATATTGGTACCAGTTTTGCCATGTCACCGACCCAAGTCGGGTGGATGCTGACAATTTATGCTTGGGTCGTGGCGCTGCTGTCTTTGCCAATGATGTTACTGACCAAAAATATTGAACGGCGCTTTCTGCTGATGATTTTATTTGCGGTGTTTATTTTCAGTCATGTGCTGTCCTATTTTGCCTGGAGCTTTAGCATTCTGGTGCTGAGCCGGATTGGTATTGCCGTGGCGCATGCGCTGTTCTGGTCAATTACGGCGTCGCTTGCTGTGCGGGTTGCGCCAAAGGGCAAAGAGTTTCAGGCACTGGGCTTATTGGCTACCGGTACCGCCATGGCGATGGTTCTGGGAATTCCCTTTGGCCGGATGGTCGGGGAGGCCTATGGCTGGCGCAATAGTTTTGCCTTGATCGTAGTTGTGGCGAGCGTAGTCTGCGTACTGCTGGCCAAAACCTTACCTTTATTACCAAGTGTCAATTCAGGTTCACTCAGCAGTTTAAAGAGCTTGCTGAAACGTCCCAGCCTGATGCTGGTCTTTGCGCTTACCGTGCTTGTGATTAGTGCGCAATTTACCGCCTATAGTTATATTGAACCCTTTACGCTGAATATTGCGCAATTCAGCTCTGCGCAGACCACCAGCTTATTGCTGATTTATGGTGGTGCGGGCCTGATCGGCTCTTATGTATTTGGCCGTTTTGCACCGCATTTCCCCCGACTCACCATTCCGCTATTTACACTCGGGCTAGGGATCTCGCTACTGTTATTGCTGCCACTGTCTCAGGGTGTATTTCAGCTTAATAGCTTGGCGTTAATCTGGGGCATCAGCATTATTGGGTTTAGTCTGGCTCTACAAGCCAAGACCTTAAATCTGGCTTCTGATGCAACCGATGTCGCCATGGCAATTTTTTCAGGTCTGTACAATGTCGGGATTGGTGGCGGTGCCTTACTCGGCGGTCTGGTAACGGCACATATCGGATTACATAGTATTGGCTGGGTAGGAGCAATCCTGGCCAGCTTGGGTTTTCTGATCAGCTTATACCTGATTCAGCGTCCGGATTTCTTAGGTAAGAAAGCGCCTTGAAGCATGATTTTTGTAAATGAAATTGTAGTCTTAGCAAAAATCTGTCATGCTTGCTGCACATTGAGCTACCGCTCAAATAAAATTTAGTTTGAACAAGGGGAGTAGCCTCCTCCAAGCGTTTAAGAATGAAATTTCAATTTTTAAACGTGTCAGAATATCGTCATTACACTTTGCAAAAAGTCGGTATCTGAGCATCTTGAAGTCACACTTTATATAAAAAAGTGGAACAGTAAGATGTAGGCAAGACCTTGATCATGTTGTTATAGATGTTTTTCATCTGGCAACTGGTCAAGGTTTTTTTATGGCTAGTTGTCCGATGTGGAGAATTCACATGGAAACCATTGGTACACTCTGGCTGTATCTCGTCTTTTTCGCGATTGTCGCAGTCATGCTGATAATCGATTTTGTCGGCTTTAAGCATCAGCATGGTCAGGAAGTTAAAGTCCGAACTGCTGCCTACTGGAGTATTGCCTGGGTCAGTGTCGCGACTTTATTTGGTGGCGGCTTATGGCTGTATCTGGAGCAGACCGCAGGCACGGCAATTGCTAATGCCAAGGTTATGGAATACTTTGCCGGTTATCTGCTGGAAAAATCCCTAGCGATTGATAACGTCTTTGTCTGGCTGATGATCTTCGCGGCCTTCGCCATTCCACCCGCATTGCAACGCAAGCTGCTGTTATATGGCGTACTGGGTGCGATTGTACTCAGAACCATCTTTATTTTTATTGGCGCCTGGTTTGTACAGGAATTCTCTTGGATTCTGTATATCTTCGGTGCGTTCCTGGTGTATACCGGCTTCAAATTCCTTCGTGGTCAGCATGAAGAAGACAGCAATATTGAAGATATGGCGATTCTGAAATGGCTACGTAAACATATGCGTATTACCCCGCAACTTCAGGGCGACAAATTCTTTGTCCGTCAGAATGGTTTGCTCTGGGCAACGCCGTTGTTCTTGGTCCTGATCCTGGTTGAAGCCTCTGATGTGATCTTTGCCGTCGATTCTATTCCAGCTATTTTTGCCGTCACCACCGATCCCTTTATTGTCCTTACCGCAAACCTGATGGCGATTTTAGGCCTACGCGCGATGTTCTTCCTGCTCTCGGGCGCAGCCTCAAAAATGCATTATCTGCCTTATGGTCTCGGGATCATTCTGGTCTTTATCGGCTTTAAAATGCTGATGCTGGATGTGTTCCATATGCCGATCTGGATTTCTTTGAGCTTTATTGTGATTGTCCTCACTGTGACCGCGATCTTGTCGATTCGTCATAGTAAGAGGCATAACGAAACCACCCTGTAAAAAGTAATCATCAAAAAAGCCTGCATCAGCAGGCTTTTTTTATTGTTCTATCAGGGATAATTTGGGCCATTTTTGCAAAAACTGTTTGCTCAGCATGCGTTGTTCAAACACGGCATAACTGACTAAATTCGGATTCCAACGCAGCTTTAACTCAAATAAATCTGCTAAACCGAAAGGAGCAATCAACTCCAATTCATCATCTTTTAGGCGCAGTGCCAAGGCCGTGACAGTTTCTGGCCATAATGACAGCGCATGATCAATTGAAGTTAAAGGCTCAATATTTTCATTTTGATCGGTACGATACCACTCATGTACAAAGGCTTGATTGGTCACATCCCAACGGATATCTGGAAAATACTCTTTTAACCGATCTGCAAGTTGCTGTTCTATAACGCGAGCCTGCTCATTTTCATCATAGAAAATCACATCGACCTCAGTATGATTTATTTCATATTCCCATCCATGTAAATGCGCCCAGATCACATGACGTAACACACCCGCTGCGACATAAGCGTCAGAGTGTAATTGTGCTAACTGATGCAAGATGCGCATTAATGTGGGCTGCGCACACACGATCTGTTGAAATTGATCATAATAATTGGATGGGGTCATAGAAGAATCTGGATCGCTATTTAAATATGAATGTTCATACAAACATGGCAATTTTTTCAGCTACAATCAATCGAAAAAATTAAAAGCGTAGGTTTAAAATGTCTTCTGTAATTGCAACGACAGCGATCCGTGGTCGCTTCCTCGACATTCAGAATACAGTTGCCCAAGCACGTGATATACACGACCAAGTGCGATATGTAGAAGATGGTATAGTCATCATTCACGAAGGTAAAATCCAGTGGTTTGGTCCTTGGCAAGAAGGGCAGTCACGACTTCCTACCAACGCTGAATTACAGCACTATCCAGATCAACTGATTGTTCCCGGTTTTATCGACACCCATATTCATTTCCCGCAAACGGAAATGGTCGGGGCTTATGGTGAACAGCTGCTGGAATGGTTAAATACCTATACATTCCCCACTGAAATCCAGTTTCAAGATGCATCGTACAGCGAAAAAATTGCCGAATTTTTCGTGCAGGAATTGCTTAAAAATGGCACCACCACTGCACTGGTCTTTTGTACCGTTCATCCTGAATCCGTAGATGCTTTATTTAATGCGGCAACCATGCGCAATATGCGTCTGATCGCGGGTAAAGTCCTGATGGATCGTCATGCTCCGGAAGCACTAACAGATACAGCAGAAACAGCTTATACAGATTCTAAAGCGCTGATTGAAAAATGGCACGGACAGGGACGGAACCTGTATGCGATTACCCCACGCTTTGCACCAACTTCAACACCTGAACAATTACAAAAAGCCGGGCAGCTCAAAGCCGAATATCCGGATGTGTATGTGCATACCCATTTAAGTGAGAATAAGAATGAAATTGCCTGGGTAAAAGAACTCTTTCCTGAACGTGAAGGTTATCTGGATGTTTATCATCATTATGGTTTAACCGGCAGCAAATCCGTCTTCGCACATTGCGTGCATCTAGAAGATGAAGAGTGGGATTGTATGCATCAGACCGACTCCGCCATTGCCTTCTGTCCGACCTCAAACCTGTTCCTGGGCAGTGGCTTATTTCCCCTGAAAAAGACCTGGGACAAAGGGGTCAAAGTCGGCTTAGGCACAGACATTGGAGCAGGGACATCATTTAATCAGCTGCAAACCCTAAATGAAGCCTATAAGGTGCAGCAGTTGCAGGGCGAAAAACTCTCTGCCTTTGAGGCCTTGTATCATGCCACTTTAGGCGGTGCCAAAGCCTTGAGTCTGGATGATCGCCTGGGGAACTTTAATATTGGCAAGGAAGCCGACTTTGTGGTGCTGGATCTCAATACCACTGCCTTACAGCAGTTACGCCAGAGCAGAGCCAAAAATATTGAAGATGCATTTTTTGCACTGACCATGCTTGGCGATGACCGTAATATTGCAGCCACCTATGTCTATGGAGCAGCCGTTTATGTCAAAGCAGCAGCCAGTGAATAAAACAAAAAAATCCCGCCGTCGCCAATACTTGATCCTGTCTGCCATGGCACTGGGCTGTGTTTTTTTATTGAAACGCGATTCAACAGCGGCTAAAAAATGATTACATTTACAGCCAGCAAAACAGGTGCATCTCTGCTAGGGATGTATTAAAATTGCGACGTATTCAGGTGTTGCAGGTCAACACCTTTTTTATTTTGCTATTTTTACTTTTTAGGTATCTACCCATGACCGTTCAAATGAGCGTAATGATTTCCGCTGAAGAAATTCAAGCTAAAGTCAAAGAGCTTGGTGCTCAAATCAATGCACACTATGCCAATAGTGACAAAGAACTTGTGCTCATCGGTTTATTACGTGGTTCAGTGATTTTTATGGCTGATTTATGTCGTGTGATTTCAAAACCGCATGAACTGGATTTCATGACTGTGTCCAGTTATGGCGGTGGCACGTTATCGTCACGTGATGTAAAAATCCTGAAAGATTTAGACGGTGAAATCCGTGGTAAAGATGTGTTGGTCGTTGAAGATATTATTGATTCAGGCAACACTTTAAGCAAGGTACTCGAAATCCTGCAAACCCGTGAACCTAACTCGATTCAACTGTGTACTTTGGTAAGTAAACCATCGCGTCGTGAAATCGATCTGAAAGTCGAATTTATGGGCTTTGAAGTTGAAGATAAATTTATTGTGGGTTATGGCCTAGACTATGACCAGAAGTACCGTCACCTGCCATTTATTGGTGAAATCGGTCTTTAAAATCAGGTTGAAAAAAGTGGCATAAGCCACTTTTTTTATGCCTAAAATGGACAGGAAACCGGGAACAAAAAATAACATCTCGTTTCAGGATTCAACTTTTTATAATCCTGACTTTATTTCAAGATGATTAAACAGATGTGAAAACAAAGACATGACAAGAAGGAGTATGCATATGTGGACAATTATTGTGGCGATCGTCATTGGTTTTGTAGCAGGTCTGATTGCACGTGCCATTCATCCTGGTAATGATAAGGCAGGTTTTATTATGACTACCTTACTGGGTATTGCCGGCTCCTTATTGGCGACTTTTGGTGGCCGTATGCTCGGTCTGTATTCGGCAGATTCCGCAGCAGGTCTGATTGCTTCCGTGATTGGTGCTGTGATTATTCTGTTTATTTATAATATGGTCACCAAACGCCGTACAGTCTAAACCATTCAGATGTTTCTGAGGTTGATTTGACGACCTGAATAAAAAAGCACCGGAAAGGTGCTTTTTTATATTGAGCGACTGATAGCTTTATTTAATTTTTTTATAAATTGAATTCTTTAAAGATCTGCTCAATCTGCTCTGCCGGATAGGCACCCATCACTTTAAAACCATTGGAAAAAATAATCGCAGGTGTCCCATTCACGCCCATAGACTGAGCCAGTTTTTTATTCCGTTCAATCGGATTGGCGCAACTTTTTTTCGATTTAGGTTGAATCCCTTGAGCAATCAGATTTTCCCATGCCTGAGCTGGATTAGACTCGCAATACACCTGTTTTGAAGGAGCCACCGACTGGGGTTTTAAAGGAAGAATAAAGGTATAAATGGTCAAGTCATTCAATTTTTTCAGCTCTAGCTCAAGCTTTTTACAATACGGGCAATTTGGGTCAGAAAAGATGGCAATCTGACGTTTACCCGTACCTCTTACACTTTTCACAGCATCCTGAAGCGGTAATTTTTTCCAGTCGATACTATTTTGTTTTAGCATTAAATCGCGGGTCAGATTATGTTGATCCTGAATCCGCAGCATCGGGCCGGCAATCAGATGTTTGGCATCTTCATTTAGATAAACCACTTGGCCCTGCATGGAACCGCTATAGATGCCTTTCATCTCCGTGGTTTGAATATTTTCAATTTTTAAATTGGGACTGTTTTTTGCCAAATTAGCTTGTACCGTATCAATATTGGCAAATGCAAAGCTTGAAATGAATGTACTTAAACTAATGATCAGTGTTTTTTTTAACATGAATGTTCTACATGAATTGGATAAGAATATGCTTCGATTCTAATCGCTCTGCTTTTAAATTTCTCAAACATTTATGTTACTGTTTATACCCAGTTAAATAAGCTCATCATGTTTCACGTGGAACACAATATATAAAGTTATACTTAACTCCAATATATCTAAAACCACATCATTATTCATATTAAATAATTGTTTTATATAATTAAAATATTTTAAATGATAAACATCTTACTAATTCAACCTTGACCGATTTTCTGTATCCATTCTAAACTGCAGACACTTTCTATTTTCCTCGCTACGCCCTGACATGGATTGGCCAAGGATCAACACTATAACGGCATTTTCATGACAATAACGACCAGCTGGCGACCGTTCTTGATGGTCAGCCTGGCTTTAATGATGGGAACGATTGGTACTGCTTTGGCCAGTCCGCTTTATCCGATTTATCAACAGCTCTGGCATTTGCTTCCCAGCCAGATCACCTACATTTTTGTCGCCTATATGTTTGGCTGTCTCTCGACCTTGTTGTTTTTGGGCAGAACCAGTAACAGCATCGGATTTTTACGGACCCTGCAAATTGGTCTGGCCCTGATCACGCTGGGTCTGATCATTTCCGTTTTTGCCCAGAATGCACTGATCCTCTCGATTGGCCGTTTTATTATTGGGATTGCCTCGGGCTTGATGACCACTTCTGCCATGATGGGTTTAATGCATACCATCCCGGAAAGCCATAAGCACACTGCACCGCAACTGATTTCAATCATTACTGCAATGGGTTTTGGTTTGGGACCTTTGGTCGGTGGCGTGATTGCGCAGTTTTCCGCTGCGCCTTTGGTGATGCCATATTTGCCGATTATTCTGGGTGCCGTATTGTGTCTGATTGGCCTGTTCTGGATTAAAGCACCCAAGTTTGAGGTGCAGCCCTTTAGCATGGCGCCTAAACTGCAACGACCTGAAGCCCAGTTTCATCGGGTGTTTATGATTATTGCAGTGACGGCTTTTAGTGCCTTTGCCGCCTTTAGCCTGTTTGCTTCTCTGTCGCCGTCCTTTGTCCGAAATATTTTACCTTGGCATAGCCCTCTGGTCAGCGGACTGGCCATTACCAGTATCTTAGTGGTTTCAGTGATCGTGCAGTTTATGGCCAAAGCCGTCGCAGCCTCTAAATGTCTGAATATCGGTCTGATGATGATGTGCTTGAGCCTGATGATTTTGGCGCTATGTATGTATTCGAAAATCAGCCTGCTATTTTTTATCAGTGATATTTTCTTTGGAATCGGCCATGGTTTTGCCTTAATGGGTGCTTTTGCCCTGATTCATCAAATGACCAGCTTAAACAACCGTGCAGCCGTCATGTCGACCTATCTGTTTATTGCCTATCTGGGCACTATTGTCCCTATTATTGCTGTGGGTTATCTGGCCGATCACTGGGGGCTGGATTTCGCTGTAATCAGCTTTTGTATCGCGATTAGTTTACTGTGTTTTGCACTATGGTGGGCTTATCAAAAATCCCGTCTACCAGTCTAAAAAAGCCCTCAATTGAGTAATGCCAGTCAGTTAAGCAGACATTAGAAAAATGTAGTAAAAATGAGTGTATGCCAATACGCTCATTTTTTTTATGACTTTATCTGAAAATTTAGATTGCACCCTTCA